>DASXFZ010000044.1 GCA_036489315.1 Candidatus Cybelea sp. | reverse complement strand
CAGAACGGAACGAGCTATCCGCTCGTGCGCATCACCAACGGAAAGACCGGCCACGTCTTCTACGCGCGGACGCACGACGAGAGCAACTCGGGGATCGCGCCCGGTCAGCAGGTGACCGTGAAATTCGACACGCCGAAAAAGATCGACAGCGGCGCGAGCACCATCGTCGTCGTCGCCAACGGCATCCCGTCGACCTCCGTCAACGTAAGCGTTAAGTAAACGACGTCAAGCAAAACTGCCGGCCCGGCCCGCAAACGGTTTAGCAAAAACCGCGCGCGGCCGGGCCGATCTCTTTAGCCCTTAACGCAGGCCGCCCACGTCAGCTCATTTTGCGCGTTGCTGAACGTCCACCATCCGGTGTAGCCGTGACGTCCCGGACTGGCCGGGATGCCGGGATGCTGTTGAATCGGCGGTCCGGGCCACGCGTTGTCTCCCATCGCGCCGGCGATGACCGTATAACCGTCGCCGCAGCCGGCAAAGACATTTTTGGGTTTCTGGCTCTTGTTCCACGCGTGTTTGATGACGATGCCCGAGCCCAGCCGCGCGCACGACGCAAACGCGGTGCCGCCTCCGCCCACCCAATAGGTGTTGGTGGCGGGATTAAACCATGACGTCGTAACCGTGCCGGTTCCGTAGCCGGTAACCAACATGTAGTTCGGGCGGCACTGTGCCGCCGCGAGCCCCGAGGACGCTGCGGCCGAGAGCCAACGAAACGTCTTTCGGGCAAGCGACGTCCGCAGACACGATGCGAAGGCTTCGGCCGAAACGCTCGACTGCGGTTTGACGACCCACGCGGTGTGGGTCGAGTCCGGGACGCCGGTCCCAACGGAACTGCCGTCGCTGCTGCTGGAGCCGCCGGCGACGACGCGGTAGCCCTGCGGACATTGTGCCACCGCTTTCTGCCCGTTGGAGCCCCAAGCGGCGACCCGCTTGAAATCGGCGGAGGAAATGCTCTGCGGCACGAGGGCGTTCGACTCCGTCGGAATCGCCGGATTCTTCGAACCGGAGCAGGCGGCAAGAGAAACGAGCGCAACGGCCATAATACGCGCATGCGTGCTCACGTTTTGTGACCTTTCGTAGTAGTAAGTTGTCCCGCCGGTTTGTCGGAATCTAACCTACCATGGCGGCGTTTGAAGGTCAAATCTTTCGGCTATCATAGGCCCAATGAAGCCGCGCCTGCATCTCCGGTGACTTTCCAGCCGGGCACGACCGTCGCCGTTACGGGAGCCTCGGGCTTCGTCGGCCGCGAAATCATCGCCGCACTGCGTGCGCGCGGCGCACGTCCGATCGCACTTAGCCGCAGCGCGAAGCACCCTTCCGAGGACGACCTCGAGACACGGTTTTTCGATCCGAACGGCACGCCGAATCCGCAGGCCTTCGCGGGCGCCGACGCGGTGATTCACTTGGCGGGAGAATCGGTCTCCGGCCGCTGGACACCGGAGAAAAAGCGGCGCATCGCCGATTCGCGGATCGCCGGAACGCAGACGCTCGCGACGAGCTTACGCGAACTGCAGCGGCGGCCCACGGTGCTCGTCTGTGCTTCGGCGGTCGGCTACTACGGCGACCGGGGCGACGAACTACTGACCGAGAGCGCCGCGCCGGGGAACGATTTTCTCGCGGGCGTCTGCGTCGCGTGGGAGGCGGCGGCCTCGCAGTGCGAAACGCTCGGCATCCGCACCGTACGAATGCGCACCGGCCTTGCGCTCGGGCGCACCGGCGGCGCGCTCGCGCAGTTGAAGCGGCCGTTTGAGCTCTTTGCCGGCGGTCAGCTCGGCACGGGACGCCAGTTCGTGCCGTGGATCGACGTGCGCGACCTCGCCTCGCTCTATTGTTTTGCGCTCGAACGCGCGACGCTGCGCGGCGCGGTCAACGCCGTTTCGCCGGAGAGCGCGACCAACGCGCGGTTCGCGCGCGCCCTGGGGGCGGCGCTTCACCGTCCCGCGTTTTTGCCGGCGCCGGCGATCGCGCTGCGGCTTGCGCTCGGCGAATTCGCGCAGACGGTCTTGGGCGGCCAGCGCGCCGTGCCGCAAGCGGCGCTCGACGCCGGATTCGTCTGGGCGCATCCGCAGTTGGAGGCCGACCTCTGCGAGCTGCTCGGATAGCGGCCTCGAACTAACTATTTGCCGGCCCACGAAAGCGAGGTATCCCGGTGGAAAATTGCACCTTCGCGCTGACGATGCTGGGTTCGAGCGACCTCGAGCGATCGGTTCGCTTTTATACCGAGGTACTCGGCTTGCGCGAATCCGGCCGCTTCGGCGGCTTCGTCTTCTTCGATACGGGCGCGACGACGCTCGCGGTGACGCAGGAGTTCACCGCCCCCGCTCCCGGCGATCACTCCCACGAGTGCGTATTTGGGGTGCCCAGTGTCGGTAAAGCGTACGACGCGCTGCGCGAACGCATTGCCTTTGTGAACGAACCGCGGCCGGTCAACGCGCAGGCCTGGGCAGTCAACTTCCGAGATCCCGACGGTCATCACTTGTCGTTCTACGGCCCGGAGTAACCGGCAGCTCCGAGGCCGGCCTGGCCCGGCTTGGATACGCCATCGAGGCACTGCTCGCGTAAGCTCGAAAGCCTGGGATCCATGAGCGCACGCACGACGCCGCTTGCCGCCGGGTTGTTGATGGCGCCCTACGCCGGCGAGCTGCCGCCCCTCGAACCCGGAGCAGAGGCCGCCGTGCGCGAGCGCATGCGCTCGATTCCCATTTTCAACAATCTCGGCTTCTCCGACGTCCGGCTCGGAGTCGGCTGCGTCGACTGCACGGTTGCGCGAGCGCGCGAATTCGACGGAATCTTCGACTCCTTTCATGGCGGACTGCTGATGACCGCCGCAGACTCCGCCGCCGCGATCACCGCGCTCACGATTTGGGGCGCCGAGGCGCGCGTGACGACGACGGACATGAGCATCCGCTTTCTCGCGCCCGCGCGCAGCGACGTCAGGCTCTTCGCACAGGCGATCAAACGGGGCCGAACCCTCGTGCCGGTCGCCGCAAATCTCTGGCGCGACGACGGCACGCTCGTCGCCGTCGCACAGGTCACGTATATGAGGCTGCTTTGATATGTGTTTCTTTCAATCACCATTTCACACGATGACCCGCGCCGATGCGCTCCGCGGCCTTGCGGCCTTGAGCGCGCTTCCGGTCATGCCGACGGTCGCGGGTGCTCCAAACGTGCAGAATCTCAACACGGGGCGCGAACTGACCGCGCTGATCGGCGCGACGGCGTTGGTGGGCAGCGATTTGACGCCGCTGCCGGACTCGGTCATCCTGCTGCGCGGGCAGAGCATCGAAGCCGTCGGGCGGCGAGGCAGTGTCGCGATCCCCGAATCGGCCTTTCGCGTCGACCTTGCCGGCCGCTACGTGATCCCCGGATTGATCGATAGCCACGTCCACTTCTTTCAGTCGGGGGGCCTCTACACTCGTCCCGATGCGATCGATCTGCGCTCCGTGCGACCCTACACCGATGAGATCGAGTGGGTGCACGCGAACCTTTCGGACACGTTTGCGCGCTATCTGCGGGCCGGCATTACGTCGGTCGTCGACGTCGGCGGGCCGTTCTGGAACTACGACGTCCGCGCGCAAGCCGGCCAAACGAACGCCGGCCCGCGCGTGATGGTCGCGGGGCCGCTGCTCTCCAGCGTCGAGCGGAGCATCCTCGATCCCAACAACGATCCGCCGATCGTCAAGATCGACTCGGTCGACGATGCAAAGAAGCTGATCGACCGCCAGCTCGCGGCGCACACCGACTTCGTGAAGTTCTGGTGGATCGTCGGCCCGGAGCACCCGGCGGCCGCGTTCCAGCCGATCGCCGCGCCGGCGATCGAGTACGCGCACGCGCACGGCGCGCGCGTTGTGATCCACGCGACTGAGTTGGAGACCGCACGCCTCGCCGTCGAATCCGGGACCGATGTGCTCGCCCACAGCGTCTTCGATACCGACGTCGACGACGCGTTCTTAGATCTCGTACGATCGCGCAAGGTCATCTACGTTCCGACGCTGATCGTCGTCGGCAACTACGGCTATACCTTTGCGGGCCGGCCGAACCTCACCGCCAACGACTTGCGCGTCGCTAACCCCGATATCGTAGGAACGCTCTTCAACATGACCGACGTCGAGGCGGCGCTGCCGGCGGAGACGCTCGAGCGAATACGGCAGCGGCGGGCGCCCGCGCCGCCTTACGCCGCGATGCGCAATCTCCGCCGCGTGCACGACGCCGGGATTCGCATCGCCGCCGGTACCGACGCGGGGAATATCGGCACGCAGCACGCATCGTCGTTCTACGACGAGGCGCTCGCGATGGTCGCCTCGGGGCTCACGCCGAAGCAGGTTCTACTGACCGCGACCGGCGGCGGGGCGGCGATGATGGGCCGCACCGATTTGGGCCGCATCGAGCGCGGTGCGCTCGCCGACCTCGTCGTTCTCGACGCTAATCCGCTCGCCGACATCGCGGCATTGGGCTCGGTGCGCTTCGTTGTCAAGGACGGGCGCCTCTTCGATGCCGGCGCAATCTTGAACGAAAGCCCCGAGCAGATCGTCCAGCGCCAGGTCAACGCGTACAACCATCACGACGCGCAGGTCTTCGCGGAAGCCTATGCCCAGGACGGCGTCGTCGTTCGCCCGAGCGCCTTTGTACGAACGCGACCGGCGATTGCCGCTGCGTACGCGCAGCTCTTCGCGGCCAATCCGCACCTGCACGTCGAGATCGTCGACCGCAGCGTCAACGGCGTGACCGTAACCGATAAAGAGTCGCTCACCGGCTTTGCCGACGGCAGCACGCGCACGGCGACGGTCACGTATACCGTCAGCAGCGGCGCGATCGCCCGAGCGGAGGCGCAAGCGTGAACTGGCTGCTTTCCCTCCTGCTGCTCACGGTCGCGGTACCGGTGACGACGACGCCGCAGCCCGACAATGCCGGAAGACTCGCGAACCGCCAGTTCCTGGTGGTGACGCCCGCGGGAAGCGGCTACGCCCGGTATTTCGGAACCTCGTCGCTCGACGGCGATCCGAACGTTACGCGCGCGCTGATCGTCGTCCACGGCGTGCTGCGCGACGCCGACTACTACTTCGATACCGGCGTCATCGCCGCGAACGCGGCGAAGTCACTGGACCGGACGATCGTCATCGCGCCGCAGTTCGTCGAGCACAGCGAACTCGCGGGGCAGAACGTCTCGCCCAAGACGCTCTACTGGAGGGGAAAGTGGCCCGGGGGTTCGAATGCCGTCGCGCCGGCGCCGATCAGCAGCTACAGCGTGTTCGATGCGATGATCGCTCGCCTCTCCGACCGCACTCGCTTTCCAAAGATGCGCGAAATCGTGATCGCCGGGCATTCGGCCGGCGGACAGATCGTGCAGCGCTATGCCGTCGTCGGAAAGGCGCCGCAGCTCGATCGAGCCGGGCGAGTGCGCGTGTCGCTCGTCGTCTCGAACCCTTCGTCATACTTCTACTTTACCGACTGGCGGCCGTTCCCGCCGAAGGACTGCCCCGACTTCGATCAGTGGCGCTACGGATTGAGCGGCGCGCCTCCGTACGTCGCCGGCAGCGTGGCAGAACTGGAGTCTCGTTACGTCAGGCGCGACGTTACGTACTTGATGGGCACGGCCGACACCAATCCGAAGGAGGACGATCTCGATAAGAGCTGCGGCGGCGAAGCTCAAGGGCCGTATCGATTCGCCCGCGCGAAGTACTTTATCGCCTATGTTACGCAGCGCCATCCCGCCGGAACGAATCAAACCTACGCGTTCGTCCGCGGCGTTCCGCACGACAACCGCCGGATGTTCGACTCGACCTGCGGTTTGGCGGTACTCTTCGGCGGCAGCCGGGCGAGCTGCGCCGCCGCCGGACGCGTCTAGCGGCCGGCTTTTAAAGCGATCGGAGCGTAAGCGTCGCGGGATCGAGCTCGTAATTTCCGGCGCCGACGAGCCCGTTTGGATACGCGCAGATCACGCTGTTATCCGGTCCCCAAATCACGACGAGATTCGCCGGGCCGCACTGCGTCTGCATGAGGCTGTAATCGGAGAGCAGCTGCGCTCCCGGGCTCTGCGGCGCGACATCGTACGACGCAAAGAGCTGCCGATCGTCGTAGTCGGCGACCGCCCCATAGAGTGCCGGCGGGTTGAGCATCGACCATCGGCCCCAAAATCCGCCGCCCCAATATGAGGCGACCGGATACCATATCGCGTAACGATTCCAGGCCCACCAGCGCCAACGGCGCGGGTTGCCGACGACGGGCCCACGCCAGAGGCGGTACGGTCCGCTCGCGTACGAAGCATTGGGCGCGTAGAAGTGAGTTGCTGCCGGCTTCGAGTGCGCCGGTGCCGGGCGCACGATCTGCGGTGCCGGGTGCGTGACCGGCGCCGTTGCGGAATGATAGACCGGCGAAGCGTGATAGACGGGCGCGCGTACCGGATGGTAGACAGGTGCGGGTGCCGGATGGTAGACGGGTGCGGGGTGCATGGCGGGAGCGGGCGCTGCATGCATTGCGGGCGGGGGCGCTGCGTGAACGGCCGGCGCAGACGCGTGGTACACCGGCGCGGGAGCCGCTTGTGCGAGCGTGACCGCAAGCACGATGCCGAAGAGCACGCCGTTCATCGCGACAGCTGCAGCGTCGCCCTCGCGACGGGAGCGACGTGGCCGCCGACCTCGATTCCACGTTCGCCGCCCTCGCCGTCGATGAAAACGTGCAGCAGGCTGCGCCGTCCCATCTTCGTTCCCTGTTCGCTCACGAAGCGCGTGCCGGCGGCTCGCGGCACGAGCGAATAGTCCATCATCAGAGAGGCGAGCGGCCCTGTTGCTCCGCCCGTCGCCGGGTCCTCTGCAATTCCGAGATTGTTGCCGAACATCCGCGAATATGCTCCCGCGGGCGACGGCGCGAAAACGAAGACGCCCGTCGGCTCGCTCTCGTTAGCCAGCAGACGCCGCAACGCAGCGGAGTCGACCTCGGCCCGATCGACCGCCGCCGCGTCGCGAAGCGGAATGAAGATCAGGGGACTGCCCGCGCTGCGGTTTTGTACGGGTACGCCCTCGAGCAGATCGGATCGCTGCAAGCCGATGGCCGCCGCGCTCACTTCCGCGTCGTACTCGCGCAACGTGCGAATCGGCGGCGTTCGCAGCCAGACCAAGCCTTCGTCGTCGACGCGTATGTCGATGGGACCGATGGTTTCGTCGAGCACGAAACGGGTCTGCTCGCGGGGAACTCGCCCGATCTCCCGCAACACCCAGGCCGTCCCAACCGTCGGGTGACCGGCGAAGACCATCTCCTTGGAAGGAGTAAAGATGCGAACGCGTGCCGCCGATGCCGGGCGTTCCGGCGGAAAAATGAAGGTTGTCTCGGAGAGGTTCGTCTCCCGAGCGATCTTTTGCATCGTCGGCGCATCGAGCCCGGCGGCATCGTGGAAAACCGCGAGCGCGTTCCCTTCCAGAGGCGTCTGCGTGAAGACATCGACGATCGAGTAATCCCAATCCATGAGCGCTACTTCGTTAGATCGTCGCGGTGCGCTTTTCGTTGCGCTCGCGCGAGGGCGGCAGCGTCGTATTCGGAGCGCCGGCCGGTGACAATCACTTTGCGGAGAATATTCTCCGGATGAATCATCTGCTCAGACTTAGCTTGCTCGCGGCGGCGATCGCTTCGGTCACGGCCTGCGGGCATAGCAGCCAGACGGTCGCAGTATCGGCTGTGAGTGCCGATCCGGCGAGTTACGACCAACAGGACATTACGGTCTCGGGAACCGCGAAGAACGCGGTAACCCGGCAGACGGCTCGCGGCAGCGCGACCCGGTACGAGCTGTGCGATACTGCGTGCATCAACGTGATCGCCTTCGGCGCAAGCGGCGTGGCCGACGGCAGCAAACAGACCGTGACCGGCCGCTTTCACACGAGCTTCGGCCGACGCCGAATGCTCTCCAACGTACTGGTCGTCGGCGGCCGGCCGCAGCCGAAGGAGTCGGGCCCCTAGCGCTCGACCAGCTTGAGCATGTCGGGAGCGTAGCGATCGCCGGCGGTGCGCGCGGCTAGCCCCTCGAGCCGCTCCAGCTGCTCGGCGTTCAGGTGCAGATCGAGCGCCGCAACGTTCTCTTCGAGATAGCGCACGTGCTTGGTCCCAGGAATCGGAACGACGTCGTCGCCGCGCGAGAGCACCCACGCGAGCGCGACCTGAGCCGGCGCCGCACCGCACTCTCCGGCGACTTCGCGCACGACCGCGACGAGCGATTCGTTGGCTTGCGCGTTGCGGCCCGAGAAACGCGGGTGATTCCTGCGGAAGTCGTTCTGAGCGAGGTTGTTGACGTCGAGCGTACCGGTGAGGAAACCGCGCCCGAGCGGGCTGTACGGCACAAATCCAATGCCCAACTCGCGCGCCGCGGGAAGAATCTCCTCCTCGACGCCGCGTTCCCAGAGCGAGTACTCGCTTTGCAGCGCGCTAATCGGATAAACGGCATTGGCTCGCCGCAGAGTCTCGGCAGAGACTTCCGAGAGGCCGAGGTAGCGTATCTTTCCGGCTTCTACCAGCTCTTTCATCGCGCCGATCGTCTCCTCGATCGGCACGGCCGGATCGCGGCGGTGCTGATAATAGAGATCGATCACGTCGATACCGAGGCGCTTCAGGGACTCGTCGGCGACCCGCTTTGCATTCGCCGGCGATCCGTCGACGCCGCGCGTACCGTCGGCGACCGTGAATCCGAACTTCGTGGCGACGACGACCCCCGCGCGCCGATCCCCGATCGCCTTACCGACGAGCTCCTCATTGCGGTAGGGACCGTACACCTCCGCGGTGTCGAGGAAGTTGATGCCGAGATCGAGCGCCCGGTGGATCGTCGCGATCCCTTCGCGTTCGTCGGGGGTGCCGTACGCGCCGCTCATCCCCATGCATCCCAAACCCAGAGCCGATACGGTCAGCCCTTGTGTTCCAAGCCTGCGCTGTTCCATCGCTTCTTCTTACCGCGTTTACGGCCTCGCTAACTGCCCGGCGGATCTCTTTTAGAGGTGCAATACCCGTTGCGCGTTGCGGTAGCAGATCTTCTCGCGCTGGTCCGTGCCAATCGGCGCTCGGTCGATCCAATCAGCCGCCTCTTTTGTTTCTTCGTACGGATAGTCGACCGAGAAGACCACACGATCGTCGCCGAGCTCCGCCAGCGCGCACAGCAGCGCGGAGTCTTGGCAGACGCCCGTCGTCGTTACGATGAGGTTCGAGCGGAAGTACTCCGATGGCTTTTTGGCGAGCTTGTGCCCTTGGCCTTGCTCCGTGAGCGCGTACCGGCCGTCGATGCGCCACGCAAAATAGGGCAGCGTCTCGCCCATGTGGCCCAGGACGATCGTAAGCTGCGGATAGCGATCGAAGACTCCGCCGAACAGGAGGCGTAGAAAATGCGAAGAGTTGTCGGTCGACCATCCCCACACCGCGCCCTGCATCTCGGGGTAGCCGTCGAGCACGTGCGGCTGGACGAACGGGTCGGCCGGATGGATGTAGATTGGCACGCCAAGGTCGAGCGCGCGCTCCCAGAACGGGAAGTAACGCTCGTCGTCGAGGTAGACACCGTTTGTGTTGCCGTTGATCAGCGCGCCGAGGAATCCCAGATCGCGGACGCATCGCTCGAGCTCGTCGGCGGCGGCGGAGACGTCCTGCATCGCCAGGTGTGCGAAACCGCGGTAGCGCGTGGGGTGCAGCTCGATCTGCGAGTGGAGGAAATCGTTCGCGCTGCGCGCGAGTCTGACCGCGGTAGCCGCGTCGCTCTCGACTTGCACGCCCGGGCTCGTCTGCGAGAGAACGAACAGATCGATACCCGCTTCATCCATGGCGGCGATGCGGCGGTCGGAGAGGTCCTCCAGCAGTCCCTGCAGTGCGGCTCGGGGCTTGCGGTCGGTAACGAGCTCGAACGTCCGCTCCAAATATTTCTCGAGCCCCGGCGCGGTGAAGGCTTCTTCGAGCGCGATCTTTTTCAACGTCTTCAAACCCTTCCATATGAGTAAGTGATTGCGGCGCCCGGTTTAGAATATTGGGCTGCGGAAACCTCCCTTGTAAAAAGGTGGGAGCGCGACGTTTTCGTCGCGCTCCGAGGGACGTGGACGATTACGTGAAGTCTACCAGCCGCTGCCGCTTCCACCGCCGCTGCCGCTGCCGCCGCCGCCGCCGCTAGGCGTCGGGGTGGCCTGCGGACCGGGCGCGGCGTGAAGCGCGACGTAGACTACGTCGTGCATTCCGATCGAATAGTGGAAGGCACAGCCGATCAGGTAGAATCCGGGCTTGCCGAGCGTCATCGTAACGGACCTGCCGGGGCGGATCGGCCCGCTCGCGTAACCAAGGCCGAATTTGCCGCCGCCCCTTGCTGCCTGTGAGAGTTTAATGCCTTTGGGGAAGACGGCGGGCGGCCCATGGATCTCTTTGATCATGTTGAGCGTATGTGTGTCTCTCTTAGAAAGGTTCACGATCATGAGCTTGGTGTTGGGCGGAAAACCGAGCGACTGCGAGCGCGCTTGCTGAGTGTAGCTGCTTAGCATCGCTTTCCATTTAATGGATCTGATAGCTCCCAACCCTTCCTTGTAGTACTCTTCGCCGATGGTGTCTTTACCCATCGTCGCGTAGACGACGACGTCTCCACCCATCGCAGGCAGCGCGTAAGCCGGCGCGCCTGGTGAGGCGCCGGCCATCCCACTGCGTCCGCCGCAACCCGCTACGGCAAGACCGAGCAGTGCTGCGGCCGATGCGATATGTTTAATATTCATGAAAGCCTCCGATGAGCAAATCAAACTGACGCTGATTGTAGGAAGGCGGGATTAGGAAACTGTGAATTGCTCAGGCCTTTCGCTACGCGATACTTGACAGGCCGATAGCTCGGGCGTCACGCAGTTGGCCGCACCGTTTGCGATGAGCCAACCCGCCATCTCCAAACACCTCAAGGTGCTGGAGCGCGCGGGCCTCATTTCCCGCGGCCGCGATGCCCAGCGGCGGCCGTGCCGCCTCGAGGCGAAGGCACTCGGCGACGCGACCAAGTGGCTCGAGCCCTATCGGGCGCTGTGGGAGGGGAACTTTCGCCGCCTCGACGCGCTGCTCGAGGAGATCCGTAACGAGCCTATCAAACCGAAACGCCGCAAGACGAGGAGAAAGACGAGATGACGCCCGCGCGCTCCACACACGAGCTTCACGTTACGACCAACGATTGCGAAATCGTTATGACGCGCGCCTTCGATGCACCGCGCGCCGCCGTTTTCGACGCCTTCACGAAACCGGAGCTGATCCGGCGCTGGCTGCTCGGCCCCGAAGGCTCGTCGATGCCGGTCTGCGAGGTAGACCTGCGCGTCGATGGGGGGGTTCACTATGTCTGGCGCGACGACGCCGACGGCCGCGAGTTCGGTCTGCATGGCACCTATCTGGCGATCTCGCCGAGCGAACGAATCGAGCACGTGGGAAACTTCGATCAGTCGTGGTATCCGGACGACTCCACCGTCACGACGACCTTCGACGAGCGCAACGGCGCGACAACGGTGACGATGACGCAGCGCTTCGTCTCGCGCGAAGCCCGCGACGTCGCGCTCGAGTCCGGGATGACGACCGGCGTTGCGGCAAGCTTCGACCGCCTCGAGAGCATTCTGGCGACCTAGGAAACTTCTGGCGAGGCTCGCCTAAACGACTGCGTCGGTGAGATGCTCGAGCGCCGCGTCCATCGCGTCGATCCGCTCCTCCATTGCAACTACTCCGTAGCGCGCGGCGATCTCCGACATCGGAACGTACGCAATCTTCACGCCGTCGCCGTCTTCCCAAACCAGCAGCTTGAGCGGCAGATCCAACGCCAGGAGCGGAAAGGCATTCATCAAGGGCGTGCCGCCCTTGGGATTACCGAACACGACAAGCGTCGTCGGGCGCAGTTCCAAGCCGGCCGCCTGCGCCGCGGCGGCCTGATCGATCGTAGCGAAGATCGTGTTGCCGCCGCCCGCAATTGCTTCTTTGAGCAGCGAAAGCGTCGTTGGGTATGAGTGCCGGCTGCGTTTGGTCATCACCGCAGCTTAGCTCGGGGGATGCGCGCCGCCTCCGACCGTTAAATAGGTTACGATGTCCCACGCGTTTCGTATGCCGATGAAGATCAGCAGCAAGGCTCCGGAAGCGACCGCGAAGAGGGCGTCGACGGGAGCGATCTCCAGGCCGATCGCCCCGCCGAACACCGTCGCATAGGCAGCCAGCGGAAGTATCCAGTACCACGTCCAGTCGTCGAGATCCGGAGTGTACCCCGACAGTCGTCGCGTCCGCAGCGCCCCTCGGCCGAGGTACGCGAGTTCGTAGAGGCCGAGAATCCCGATGAGAACCCCCGGGAAGATCAACCGGTGCCACGGCGCGATGAGGACCGCCGAAACGAACAGCACCGCGCAAAAATGCATGACGATGGGGGTGCTGAAGGTTGAGATTCCGTCTTGGCTTTGGGTCACGCGCTCGGTTCCGGCAACGATCGTGATCACGACGAACATCAGACCGGTCAGTGCCGCGGCCGACGAACCGATGACGACGTAGAAGCTCGACCACGGCGTGAGACACGCCGCGGCGGAGTCAGCCATTGAGTACGTGCGCCGCCTCGCCTGCGGCGCGCTCACCGCTCTCCAGCGCTCCGTTGACCGTGCCGCCCTGATCGTCCATCGAGGTTGCTTCTCCGGCGAAGAAGAGGGTCCCATCGATCGGCGCCCCCAGCACCGCGCGCGCGCCGCCGCCGCCGACCCTGACGTAACTGTACGCGCCGCGCGAGAACGGGTCGGCGCTCCAATCGTGCGTGAGCGCCGATTCGAACTCGCCGCGCACTTCTGCGTTGCCTAAGAAGTCGCCCAGTTCTCCTAGCGCGCGCTCCACGCGTTCGCTCGGTGAGAGGCCGTCCAGCGCCATCGCTTTCGGTCCGCCTATCCAGGTGACGAGCAGCTCGCTGCGGACCGGCACCTGGGTCCACACGGCGGTCACCGGTGCCGCGCCGATGCGGAAAAACGCGGCGTTCCGATACCGGCCGCGGTCGACTCGCTCCCAGAACGGACTGCGAAACCACAGCGCAATCTTCACGACGTGGCCCATCTCGATCTGCGCGAGCGCGGCGCGTTTGCTCTGCGGCAGCTCGGGATCGAAGACGAACTCGGCGTCGTCGCCGCGGTGTTTGAGGACTCCCGCCGGAACCGTTACCAGCACGACCCTGGCGCGGATCGTCTGCACGTCGCCGCCGGGTCCGAGGACGTCGACCGCCGCTTCGCCGCGGCGCCACGAGATGCGCTGCACGACGCTCGAAAGCCGGATATCCACGCCGCCCGCGAGACAGGCTCGCTGCAGCACGCCGAAGATCGGCGCGTATCCTCCGAGCGGACGCGTACTGTGCGAATCGACCCCGGAGCGCAGCTCGTCGGCGATGGAGTGCACGCTGGCAATCGCCGGATCGGCCGCCTCGAAACCTTCGACGAAGAGCCGCGCATCGGCGACTCGCTTCGCGAGCGCGCGGTCCCCGTCGAAACGGCGCAAGTACGCGTCGACGCTCTCGTCGGTTTCCAGCGAACGCGATCGTTCGAGGATGCGTGCGGCTTCGACGAATTCGAGACTGTCCCGCACGAGCGCGCCGCCCGGCCCGCGAGACCACGATTCGCCGCCGAGGTCGACGGCGGCCGCACCCGCTTCCCGCAGCAGGGCCATCGTTCGCGGCGCGGCACCGTGAATAAACTCGGCGCCGAGCTCCGCAGCAACGCCGCCCCGCGGAGCGGAACGCGACCAGACGCGACCACCGGCGCGATCGCGCGCTTCGAGCAACACGACGCGCGCCGAGCCGCCCGCCAAACTCCGGGCCGCCGCCAGCCCGGCCGCTCCGGCGCCGATAACGATCGCATCGGCTTCCACGCGTTACCGGGTCAGCGCGACCGCTGCGGTCACCGCTTGCTTCATCGCCGTATCTTTGGCGTTACCCTCGACCGCTCTTCCCGGCGGCCGCGATTCGAGCGCTCCAGATCGAGCAGCGCTCGCTTGCGCTCGAATCCCCAGCGATAGCCGCCGAGCGCACCGGACTCGCGTATCACGCGATGGCATGGAATCACCAGGGCAACGCAATTGCGCGCGATCGCGCCGCCGACGGCCCGCGCCGCCGATGGATAGCCGATCCCCGCCGCCACTTCGCCGTACGATGCGACGTCGCCGTAGGGAATCGACTGCAGGTACTTCCAGACGCGCATTTGGAATGCACTCGCGCGGATGTCGAGCGGCAGGTCAAGGTGCGGCTGCGCGCCGGCAAGGTAGCGCGAGATCGCGTCGACCCACTTGGGGAAGTCCGAGTGGTACGGTTCTTTCGCCGGCGCGATCGTCGCGTTCGCGTACTCGGCGCGCAGCCGGCTCAAGAGCGCTTCGCTCAAGTCGCCGAACTGCGCGTAGCAGATGCCCCGATCCGTTGCGCCGATCATCATCAAACCGACCGGCGTCTCCAGCGTCGCATAAGAGATTGAAATACCTTTGCCGGCGGAACGATACTGCGCGGGAGTCATGCCGAGATTGCGAACCGCTTTCTCGTAGACTCGGCTGGGGGAGCCGTATCCTGCGTCGTACAGCGCTTCGTCGACGGAGCGTTCTTCTTTCAGCGCTCCCTTGAGCCGGCGCAGCCGCATCTCGGCCGGTCACGCCGACGACCTCTTTGAAGCGGCGAGCAAAGTGGTATTTGCTCATCTTTGCTCGCTTCGCCAGCGCATCGAGGCTCAGCGTCTCGTCGCTGTGCGCCTCGGCGTAGCGGCAGATCTCATGAATTCGTTCGACTTCGTTCATACAAAGACCATATCGCAGCGTGGCCTCGCGAGCCATCCGGAACTTGCTCGATCGCGCTGGGCGCAGCCTGCGGCCTTGCGGGCGCCGGCCTTCCGGCGTGTAGTATGATCTCTGAGATGAGCAAGGGAGCGCAGTGGGCCGCCTGGAGCGTGGCGGCAGTCGTCGCGGTCGTTCATCTGGCCGTCGCCGGACAGTACGACATCTTTCGCAACGAACTCTATTTCATCGTGTGCGGGCGGCATCCGGCCTTCGGCTACGTCGATCAGCCGCCGCTCGTGCCGCTGCTCGCGGCGGCGACCCAGTTCGCGGGCGTTCACCCGTGGATTCTGCGCCTTCCGGCGGTGCTCGCCGCGGTGCTGCTCGTCCCGCTGACGGTCGCGTTCGCGCAGCTGCTCGGCGCGAGCACGCGCGGCGCGTGGCTCGCTGCCGTCGCGGCCGCGGCGGCGACGCTCGTGACCGCGATGAGCGCGACGCTCTCAACCTCAACGTTCGAGCCGGTCGACTTCACCGTCGTCGCCTATCTCGTTACGTTCGCCGTCGTGCGCGACCGGCCGCGAGCCTTTTGGTGGGCAGGCGCCTTCGCGGGCTTCGCCTTCGAAACGAAGTACGGCATCCTCTTTTGGGCGTGCGGACTTGCGCTCGGGATCGTGCTCGCCGGTCCGCGCAGCATTTTGCGCTCGCGCGATCTTTGGATCGGCGTTGCAATCGCCGCGCTCATCGCCCTGCCGAACGTCGTGTGGCAGGCCGTTAACGGCTTTCCATTCCTCGAACTGGTTCGCAACGACAACGCCGGCAACTTTACCGGAACGCCGCTTCACTTCACCGTCGACCAAATACTGTCGGTGAACGTCGTCCTCGCGCCGCTCTGGATCACCGGGATTCTGGCACCGTTTTTCTCGGCGCGTTTGGCGCGTTTCCGCTACCTCTCGATCGCCTTCGTCGTGACGGCGCTGCTTATTTTTCTTTCGCATGGAAAGAGCTATTACATGGCCGGCGCGTATCCGACGATGTTCGCCGCCGGAGCGGCGGCCGCGACGCGGCTGCCGCGCCTCTTCGTCGGTCTGTGGGCGCTGCTCGCGGCCGCCAACGGGGCGCTTTCGCTGCCGCTCGTGCTGCCGGTGCTCGCGCCGGCGCAACTGGCGCACATGCTCGACAACATGTCGTATCGCCCGCGCCCGGTCGAAGCCGCGGGGATCGGCGCACCGCTGATGCAGATGCTTTCGGATGAGTTCGGGTGGCGCGATCTCGCCCGCACGGTCGAAGGACTCTACGCCGCATTGCCGCCCTCCGATCGCGCGAAAGCCGCGATCTTTGCTTCGAACTACGGCGAAGCAGCGGCGGTCGACGTTTACGGAAAGAACCTTCCGCCGGCGCTGAGCGGCAACAACAACTACTACCTCTGGGGGCCGCGCGGCTACGATGGCTCGCTGGTCATCGCGATCGGCGAGGATCCCGGCGACTGGTCCTCGGTCTGCGGCTCGGTGCGCGTCATCGCTCGCTTTGGCACCTCTCCGTACGCGATGCCGTACGAGCGCGACCGTCCGATTCTGCTGTGCCGCGGCATGCATCCGCCGCTGCCGGAGCTGTGGCCGCGCCTCAAACACTACGGCATCGAGAATCTCGGATCGAGTTCAGCCGCTCGCTTGCCGTAGCCGGCGGCCGGCGGCCCATTTTGCGGCCCTCGACGAGCGCTTGCTGCGCGTAGCAACGCTCAAGCTGGGAATCAAGGGACATGAAAGCATTATCTGTACTTCTCACGACTCTGGCGGCGGTCGGAATAAGCGCCGCCGCGGCAAGCGCCCAGGGAGCGCCGCCTCCCCCGGCCGGTGCGCCGCCGTACGTCGACACGGCGTGCGGCGCATGGAGCGGCGACACGTGGGTTCCCAACGGCGACTGTCCGACGACAACCTACAAGCACGAAGTCGTTGCCGGAACGATCACGATCGTCAAAGGCCACTTGGTGACGCTGCAGCAAACCAACGGCACGGTCGTCGTCGACGATACTGCGGCTCTGAGCAACGAAACGTCCGGACGAGTTGCCGTCGGCCGTCAGATCGTCGCACACGGCTACTGGCGCGGAAATAACTTCTACGCAACGGCGATCACCAGCGGCCAGCCTCCGCCGCCGTAGCAACGCAGCTAGCGGCGCGGAGCGTACTTGAGCGAGCCGGCCGTATTGAAAAGCACGATCGGAAGAGGGAGCGCCACGCCGCGAGCGCGCAGCCGGCGCAATGCTGCAAGCGTCGCTCCGCCCTCTTCCGTCGCGTCGACGCCTTCATAGCGATGGATGTCGCGCATCGCATCGGCGGACTCTTCGTCGGAAACCGCGACGGCGTGCCCCGCCGAGGCACGCACGGCGCTCAGCGTCAGCCGGTCGCCGATCCCCGACGGAACCCGCAGGCCCCACATCTTCGTCGACGCCGCCTCGACGCGTTGCGCGCAGGATTCACCGCGCAAGAACGCGCGCACGATCGGAGCGCAGCCTTCGGCCTGGACGCAGACCATCACGGGCCGCGCCGGGCCGATCCATTCGAGCCGCTCGAGTTCGTCGAACGCTTTCCACATGCCGACCAGGCCGGTTCCGCCGCCGGTGGGATAGACGATCGTTCCGGGGAGCCGATCGAGCTGCTCGACCAGCTCGTAGCCCATCGTCTTCTTCCCTTCGACACGATACGGCTCGCGGAAGGTCGCGACGTTGAACGCGCCGCTTTCGCGCGCGAAATCCGCCGCGAGTCGCCCGGCTTCGTCGATCAGGCCGTCGACGAGCACGACGCCGGCGGCATAACTTCGCATCTCTTCGATCAAGATTTCGGGAGTGTCGGCCGGCACGTAAACGCGTACCGGCAGGCCGGCGCGCGCACCGTAGGCGGCCAGCGCACCGCCGGCGTTTCCCGCGCTCGGGGCAACCAAAGCGCGCGCCCCGAGGCGCTTCGCCGCGGTCACCGCGGCCGACATCCCACGCGCCTTAAACGATCCGGTCGGGTTCTGCGCTTCATCCTTTATGTAGAGCGAGGCGCAGCCGAGAAGGCTCCCGAGCGCGGCGGCCGCGATCAGCGGCGTTGCACCCTCACCGAGCGAGACCGGCTCCTCGTCCGCCGCGACCGGAAGCATCTCGCGATAGCGCCACATCGTCCAAGCCCGCTCTCGCACCCTCTCGCGCGCAAGCCGCTCGATTTCATAACGAACGAGCAGCGGAGCGCCGTCCTGCGGGCACGTACTGGCCAACGCTCGCGCGCCGTAACGGTGCCCTGGATCGCGCGAGCATTCGAGGTATGCCGGCAGCATCAGGCCTTCCCGCGGCGTCGTGCCCAGAGCGCGTAGGCGGGTATCGCGGTTGCGAGGATGGCGAGCCCCGCCAAGCCGTCGCGCGGAGAGCTAATGCAAGCTGCGATCGAAACGCCCCAAGAAGCGATCATGAAGACGATCGTCGAGAGCGGATGCCAGGGCGCGCGAAAACCGGCAGCTTCGGGCGTTCCCGATCTGCGGTCGCGCGCGCGCAGCGTAAAGAGCGCAAGCGCGAGCAAACCGCTAAAAGCGTACGAGGTCGCTACGACATAGTTAAGTATGTGCTCGTAGCTGCCGGAGATCGCGATCGCAACCGCGACGATTCCCTGCAGCACGATCGCGACGACCGGTACGCGTGTCCGCGGGTCGATTTTCCCAACGGCAGCAAAGAAGAGACCGTCGTGCGCCATCGCGTGGTAGAGCCGCGGCACCGTGAGCATCCGATTGCTCATGAAACCCAACGTCGTTACGGCAACCGCGAGCGAGGCGAGGCGCGCGCCGATCGCGCCGACGGTCGTTTGCAAGACCGCGGAGACGGGGACGACGCTGCGCGCGAGCGCGTCGACGCCCAGCGCGCGAAGGCAGCCGGCGTTGACCAAAACGTAGAGCACGGCGACCGCGGCGATCCCCACCCACAAGCCTCGCGGAAGAGCGCGCCCGGCATTCTTGGACTCCGGCGCCATGAAGTTTGCGACGATCGCTCCGTTATACGTGAAGAGGACGGGAATCATCGCCAGGCTCAGCGCAGCCGCGCTTTGGAGCGTCGACGTGGCGCTCTTTGCGGCGCCGGCGGGCACGGCAGGATGCGCGAAGGCCGCGATCACGAGCGCCGCCAGCGCGGCGAGCTTCAGCAACGACAGCCCGTTCTGTACGTAACTTCCCGTTCGAACGCCCAGCACGTTGACGAATGCGAGCGCCGCGAGCGCCGCCACCGCGACCCCCGCCGGCGCGAGCGCGAGACCCGTCAGCGAGAGAAAGTACCCGGCGAAGAGCACGGCGGCGGCCGCAAGGCCGCCGGTGAGCGATGCGAGCAAGGCCGTCCAACCATACGCAAAGGCGACCGCGGGACCGAACGCATCGCGCAGATACGCGTACGCACCGCACCCGTCCGGGCGTCGCGCACCGAGTTCGCCGAGCACGAACGCGCCGCATAGCGCGACGACACCGCCGAGCACCCAGAGGGCGAGAATTGGTGCGGGCGCTCCGATGCTCTTCGCGACGACCGCCGGCGTACGAAAGATGCCCGAACCGATGACGCTGCCGACGACGAGCAGCGCCAGGTCGGCCATCCCGAGCCGTTGCGCGAACGCCGGCGCCCGCAGCGTCAAACCGGACGTTCGCCGAGAATCGTCGTGCGCCGCATGCGGCGGCGTGCGGGGAAATAGTCGGCCAGCGCGCAGTGTTGCGTCCAGCGATTATCCCACATCGCGACCGTGTTCGCTTGCCACCGCCAGCGAACTTGGAACTCCGGCTTGCCCATATGTTCGAAGAGCAGCTGCAGCAGCATCTCGCTCTCGCGGGGCGACAAGCCTTCGATGCGTTCGGTAAAATCCGCATTGACGTACAGCGCCTTGCGCCCGGTCTGCGGATTCGTCCGCGCGACGGGATGCGAGACCGGCGGGTGCGCGGCGTACATCTCGTCGCGGCGTCCCTCCATCCCAAGCGCGGCAAAACGCTCGGGGGTAAAGTTCTTGGCGAACGAATGTACGGCGCGTAGCTCCGAGACGAAATGCTGCAAGGGATCGGAGAGCGTTTCGTAGGCGAGATACATATTGGCCCAGAGCGTGTCGCCGCCCAACGCGGGAATCTCCTGTGCGTAGAGCACGGCGGCCATCGGAGGCCGCTCGAGATAGGTAACGTCGTTGTGCCAGCGATCGCTGTTCGCGCGGTGCGTCGCATCGTGCGCCAGCACCATCACTTCGGGGACGCCGTCGTCTCCGGGGTAGAACGGATGCGTGTAGAGCGGTCCGAAACGCGCCGCGAAGTCCCGCTGCTGCGCGGCCGACAGCTCCTGGTTCTCGAAAAAGAGCACGAGGCGTTGCTCGAGCGCCGCGCGGATCTGCGCGATGCGCTCGTCGCTGGACGGTGCGGCGAGATCGACGCCTTCGACGACCGCGCCGATCGCAGGCGTCAGCGGCCGGAGATGCAGCGGCGCTTGAGTCACGCTTTTCCCTTCTCCGATCGGTCGGCGAATCCAAGCAAGGGAGCGCAAAGCGCGACGAGAACTTGAGCGCATGAACGTTCGCCGCTTCGCAATGCTCTGCGCGCTCGCGTGCGCGCTCCTGCCGGCGCTCTCGCTGCCGGTTGCCGCCGCGCCCTCAGCGGCGCTGACGAACGTCCTTTCCAACGCGAAAGCCCTGGGCGATTCGGCGTTCGACGTCGTCGTGCAGTGGGCGCGCTCCGGAGCGGCGCGGCCGGTTGTCACGATCACTCCGGCCGATCGCGTAGAATCGAACATACTCGACCTCGGCAACGCCGACCGGCAGGCCGTGCTCGAGTGGCTGCGCGGCAACGGCCGTTCGGCGCTCTACGCCCGTGGCGCGAGCGACGGCGATATCGGCAGCCGCCGGCCAAGGGCGACCGGCCCTGCACCCACCGCCTCGCCGAACCCGTATCGCCCGCTGCTGTTTGGATCGCCGGCGATCGCCGAAACCGCGCAGGGAAACGTCGCCGTTTTCGGCGGCTGGGCGGCCGTGCGGCACGACGCCCGCGGCGCGCATGCCTGCATCTCGTTTCGCAACACCGACGCGCGGACCGCGACGCGGATTCTCTTCGAGTTTCCAATCTCCGATAAAGCCGGGACGGAACTCGGCAAGATGGAACTCGATCGGCGCGGGACGTTCTCGCCCGGCGTCAACATCCACGGCTGGGAGTCGTTGAGCGCTTGGCAGCAGGGCACGAACCGCGGCTACGACGAGAACTGCGCCGCACTCAATCTGCAAGTTGCCTCGATTCCGCTCCGGTCGGCGCGTGTCGTCAGCTACCGAATCCTCCGCGTCGAATATGCCGACGGAACGGCGTGGACCCCGGCGGCGATTCACTGAGGGGACTCGCCGGAATCTGCGCGAAGCGCAAAGACTGCAATGCATCGTCCCTTTATCGAACGACATCGCGCCGCTTCGGCGGCGATCGGCCTGTCGATCCTGGCGGCCTGCTCGAATGCATCCGGCGTCGGACTGCAGCCGCAATTGCAGGCAGGTTCGCAGATCTCGCCGGCCGTCAAGAAGTGCAGCGGCGCTAAACTCTACGTCTCGAGCTATCGTCTTAATTACGTCGCGATCTACTGCGCCAAAGGGCACAATCAGGCGCCGATCGGCAAGATTACCAATGGAATCAGCGGGCCCGAAGGCGAGAGCGTCGACGCCAAGGGCAACCTTTACATCACCAACACCAACGGCGGTACCGTAACCGAGTATGCACGCGGCAACAGCGCCCCGAGCTTTACCTATTCGGGGCTCGACGATCCCGCCGGGGTTGCGGTCGACGCCAAACAGAATGTCTACGTTACGAGCCTGAGCCCGCCGTCGCTGACCGTCTTCGCGCAAGAGTCGAACACGCCCAAACGCAAGATCACCAATCTCGTTTTTCCGATCGACGTCGCGCTCGACCGAGCCGCGAACGTTTACGTGACCACCTACGCGGCCAACTTCAGCAACGGTGAAATTATCGAATATTCGCCGGGGAGCGCGCAGGGCACGAACCTCGGCATCGTCACCAAGGAGCCCGGCGGCATCGCGCTGGACCGCGCGGGCGATATCGTCACCGCGGATCAGGGCCTGCCCGGGGTTCTCGTCTTTGCGCCGGGCAAGACCCAGCGCAAGCGCATGTTTGCCGGCAACACGCTCGATCCGGATCCGGTTCGCTTCTCGCGCAAAGAAAAGCAAGTCTACGTCGGCGACTCGGTCGGCAACGCCGTATATGTGTACGCTTATCCCAGCGGCAAGCTCGTCGACACGATCACCGACGGCGTCGACGGTCCCAACGGCCTAGCCCTCGATCCCGCCGCCCCGCTTTAGGAGGAGTACTTCTATGCAGAACCCTCGTTCGTTTTCGTGTTACGTCGCGGCGCTCGCCGCGTTTTGGCTCGTCGCGGGATGCGCGAGCGGCGGATCGCCGCAAGGCGCAGCGCTCACGCCGGCAGCGGGGACGGGCCCCGAACGTGCGGCCCGAGTTGCAAACCGGCTCGGCGCGCCGCAACCGTCGCATCGGAGCGGCGGCTGGCTCTCGCCGGCCGCGAAGTCGGGGAAACCGCTGATCTACGTCGCAGATTTTACCGCTAACGCGATCGAGATCTACTCGACGAGCGGGTCGAACCAGAGCCCGATCGGCGAGATCACCGATGGAATCAGCGGGCCCCAGGGATGCTTTGTCGACGCGCAAGGCGATCTCTTCGTGGCGAACGCGTCGAACCAAACCGTGACGATGTACAAGCGCGGCGCCACGACCTGGAAACTGCAGTACACGGGCTTCGCCTATCCCACCAACGTAACCGTCAGTACGAAGGGCGTGCTCTTCGTCGACGATCTCGTCGGCGGAAAGGTCGTCGAGTTCGCGCGCGGCAAGACCCGTTCCAAGCGAACGATCTCGGTGACCGATCCTCAGGGCGCGGCGCTCGACGCGAAGCGAAACCTGTACGTTTCATACAACACCGGCAGCCACGGCGGCGGTCCCGGAGCCGTCAACGAATACGCGCCCAAGTCGACCAAAGGCACCAACCTCGATCTGCCGATCGTGTGGTCGGCCGGAGACGCGGTCGACTCAAAGGCCGACGTCGTCGTTGCGGATCAAGGTTCCGGCAGCGGCAACGCGGCCGTCTACGTCTTCCCGGCGGGCGCCACGCAACCGTCGGAGACGATCAATCAAGGGATCGAAGATCCCTTCCGGATCGCGCTCGACAAGAAGAACGTGCATCTCTACGTCGCCGACCCCGAGGCCAACAAGCTGTTCGTCTACGATTACGCGTCCGGAACGCTGGTCAACACGATTACGAACGGCTTGAGTTCGGTGTACGGCGTCGCGGTCTCCGGAGAGGGCGGCTAACTGCGCGTGTGGCTGGTGCTCGTCCTCGCCGGTGCGGCCTTGTGGCCGTGCCGTGCGCTTTGCGCGCCGCTCGACGAGCTCGACCGCTTCGTCGGCACGTGGCAGAGTCAGGGTACGTTCGTCGACGGGCCCTACAGCAAGGCGGGATCGGCGACGGCGACGACGACTTGTGCCTGGTCGAACGACCATCTCTTCTTGATTTGCCAGCAAAGCGTGCAGATGAACGGCGCCACCGACGACGATCTCGGAATCTACTCGTACGATCGGGCCAAGGCCGGCTATCGCTTCTACAACGTCCACGCGAGCCGGACGACCTCGATGGACATCACCGTCGACGGCAACACGATCGCGTACCCCTATTCGTTCACCGATAAAGGCGGGAACGTTACGATTCGAACCCTCAACGTATGGGCGAATCCCAGCCTGTACAACTGGCGCACCGAGTATTCGACCGACGGCGGCAAAACGTGGACGCTGATGGCGTCTGGAGCATCGCAAAAGCATTGAGGCGATGACGCGCTCGCCGCAGGCTCGCGTGGTTATCCTAGCTGCAGGCCTTTCGACGCGCATGGGCGCGCAAAAACTGCTAATGAGCTTTCGCGGCAAGCCCCTGATCGACTACGCGATCGCGGCGGCGCGACGCTGGCGGCCGGTACTGGTCGCGGGCGGCGCGGTTGCCGAGGCTCTGCGCGACCGCGACGACGTCACGCTTATCGTCAACCGCGAGCCGCAGCGGGGTATGGCGCACTCGCTCGCACTTGCCGATGCGGCGATTTCCCCCGGCGACGCGCTGGTCGTTCTGCTCGGCGATAAACCGCTCGTGAGCGAGGGCCTCATCGCCGCGCTCTGCGCGGCATTGGCCGACGCCGACGTCGCGTATCCAGTGCACGCGCGCAGCGGCGCCCCCGGGCATCCCGTCGTTTTTGCACCTAGCGCACGCCGGAGGATTGCGATGCTGGCCGACGGCGACACGCTGCACGTTTTGCGTGGGGATCCGGCGCTCGTCCGGCGGACGCTGCGCAGCGAAGACGAAGGCGCGTTCTTCGACGTCGACACCCGCGCCGAGCTCGCCCGGTAGCACGCAAGCGTCACGCGCTAAGTTCCTCGGAAACGTCGCGGCTGCCCAAGAGAATCAAGATCACGGAGAGCACGACCGCTACCCCGCCCAGCAAAACGTTCCAGGTCACCCGCTCGCCGAGCACGAGCGCGCCGAGGATTACGGCGACGATGGGATTGACGTAACCGTAGGTTGCGACCGTAGCCGTCGGAAGCACGCGGACCACATAGGCATACGCGCTGTATCCAACGAGTGCGCCGCCGGTGATCAGCCAGAGCATACCCCATAACGAGGCGGCAGAGATCGCCGCGACATGCAGCTGCGACGCCTCACCGCTTGCGAGCCCGACGACGATGCAGAGCGCACCTCCGATGCTCATCTCGAGCGAGGCGGTGAAGGGGTGGTGATGCTCGCGTCCGACGAAAACCGAGCCCAGCGCCCAAGAGAGAGACGCCAGCAGAATAAGGCCGGCGAAGAGCGCGTTGGCATGCCCGGCGCCCCGGCCGACGAGCACAGCGATCCCCACGCTTCCGACGATCAATCCCGCGACGGCAAGCAGGCTCGGCAGCCTCCGGGCGCGCAGCGCATCGAGCAAAATCATCCAAATCGGCGTCGTCGCGATCAACAACGCCGAGGTTCCCGATTCGACTCGCGTCTCCGAAAGACAGAGGAGACCGTTCCCCACCACCAGCAGCAAGAACGCGGTCGAAGCAATTCGCAAGAGCTCCCGGCGGCTCGGCAGTCCCGGCTTGTGCTTGGCGGTCAGCCACTGCCAGCTCAACAGCAATAGACCCGCGATCGCGTAGCGCACGCCCGTCATGAGGTACGGCGGAATCGTCTCGACCGCAACCCGTATGCCGAGATACGTCGAGCCCCAAAAGACGTAGACGATCCCTAGCGCGATCCAGGGCATGGTTCGCTCCCAGCGCTTCACGCGCACAAAAAACCCGCAATGGTCTCGCCGGTTTCGCCCGCACGCAAAGACGCAGAGCGTCAGCGGCGAAAAACAGTAAACCTCGAGTCGCTATGGAGCTTTGAGAGTTTGTGAGAAATCGCGCGCCGTTCTTCGCAGCCATCCTGCTCGCAGCCGTTGCTTCGCTGACGTCGGCGATGCTCCACGCGCAAGATACCGCGCGCAGCGTTCTGCCAAACGGCTGGGTGCTGCAAGCCCCGGCCGGCGCGATCGTCGCGACCGGTACCATGCCGCAAGGCGCCGCGCGCTCGCCCGACGGTTCGACGATCGCCGTAGTCGAGTCCGGTTTCAACCCTCCGGCGCTCTCGCTCTACGCGACGCGCGGACTACGGCTCGTCAAACGCTACAACTTGGCCGGCGCCTACGGACGCCCGGTCTGGACGCAGCGCGGGATCTTCGTCGCCGGTGCCAACGCCGACGCGCTCTTTGCGATCGATCCGCACGCGGCGACGGTCAGAAAGATCGCGCTGCCGCCGAAATCCTATCCGGTTTCGGTCGCGGAGAGTCACGGCGTCTTTGCGGTTGCCTTCAACGGTGACGGCGCCGTCCGCATCGGTAAGCTCGACGCGCTGCGCGCGGCCCGGCCGATCGCAGTCGGCCTGCGGCCTCGCAGCCTCGCTTTCTCCACCGACGGCAAGACGCTCTTCGCGGCGGTTCGGTCCGCGAGCTACGTCGCCGCCGTCAACGTCGCTACGCTGCGCGTGCGTCACATTACGACGGATCTGCATCCCAGCGACGTTCTCGCCAGCGGAAATACGCTCTACGTTGCGCAGGCCGACGCCGATACGGTGGGCCTGTACGACGCGCAGACCGGCAGGCGGCGCAGCGACGTCTTCGTCGGCAGCGTCGCGCACGCGATCGGCTCCTCGCCCAATGCGCTCGCGCTCGAAGGCGACCGCCTCTTCGTCAGCTTAGGAGCCGCAAACGAGGTCGTGGTTTTGCGCAACGGCCGCATATCGGCACGCCTCCCGGCGGGGTGGTACCCCACCGATGTCGTCCCCCTGGGCAACGACCTCGTGGTTATCGACGGAAAGGGCGAGGGCACGAAGCCGAACCCCGACTTCGACGTGATGAGCCGCGGCAATCGCGGCTACATCGCCGCGATCCAGTTCGGCTCGATTCGTGAGATCTCGGCCAGCGCCGGCCTGGCGCCGAATCCGCAAGGCGCGCAGGGAGAGGCGCCGCGGCCGCCGCGCACGATTCTGCACCCGGGCGGTCCCATTGCGCACGTCTTCTTCATTCTCAAAGAGAATCGCACGTACGATCAGATTCTCGGCGACCTGCCGGCCGGCAACGGCGATCCCAAACTCGTTTGGTTCGGCGCGCGAGTGACACCCAATCAACACGCACTCGCGCAGCGCTTCGGGCTCTTCGACAACTTTTACGCCAGCGGCGAGGTGAGCGACGCGGGTCACAACTGGGCCGACGGCGCCTTTGCGAACGACTACGTCGAGCGCACCTGGCCCCCCGTCTACGGCGGCCGCCTCGACGACGACGACGTGCTGACCGGAATTGGCGCCGGCGTTCCAAGCAGCGGTTATATTTGGGATGCGGCGCGCCGTGCGGGCGTGAGCTTTCGCGACTACGGCGAGATGGCGTTGATGCCGCCCGCCGAAGGGCACATCGCGGCTACCGCCCCGAGCCTGGGCACTCGATTCGATCCGCACTACGTCGGCTGGAACTTGGATTACAGCGATCTGGATCGCGTCAAGGAATGGAAGCGGGAGTTCGACGCTTTCACAGCGGCCGATACGCTGCCGCAACTCGAGTATATGTGGCTTCCCAACGACCACACCGCCGGGACGCGAGCCGGAAAGCTTACGCCGGCGGCCTACATCGCCACGAACGACTACGCCGTCGGACAGATCGTGGACGCGATTTCCCACTCTCGAGTTTGGGCCTCCAGCGCGATCTTCATCACCGAGGACGACGCCCAAGACGGCGCCGATCACGTCAGCGATCAGCGCACCACCCTCTACATCGCCTCGCCCTACGCCCGCGGCGGCGTCATACACGATCACTTCGCCACCGTCAGCGTGCTTCGCACGATCGAACTGCTGCTCGGCCTGCGGCCGCTCTCGAACTACGACGCTACGGCCGCGCCGCTCTACTCGGCCTTCACGACGACCGCGAATCTGGCGCCGTTCGCCGTCATCGCGCCGAAGGCCGATCTGACGACGCGCAATTCAAAGGTCGCCTACGGTTCCGCACTCAGTGCCCGGCTAGACTTTCGCCGCCCCGATGCCGTCGCACCCGGCATCCTAACGGATATCCTGGCGCACAATCACTAGCGACCCGTACGGCAACTAGGGATAACCGTCGACGATCAGGAGATCGGTCTCGCTGAGCTGTTGGCGCAGCGCTTTCGCGGGCGCGTATTCGGCGGAGTGCCACCACTCCATCGCCCGGTCGTAAGAATCGAACTCGAGCACCACGATCCGGGTCGGCTCCCAAGATCCTTCGAGTACCGCCAGTCTTCCGCCGCGGGCGAGATAGCGGCCGCCGAACTGCGCGACCGTTCTCTCGGCCATTTCTTTGTAGCGCTCGTATCGCTGCGGATCCGACGTGTTGACGTTTACGACGACGTAAGCTGACATGTCGTAGGCTTCCGTAGGTGCGGCGCCTTGTCTTGCCGGCCGGAGAGGCGGCTTACGGAATGATGTGCGTGAGGAGGAAGAGCAGACCGTCGCCGATGCCGCCGAAGATATCGTTGTGCTTCGAGGCCTGCGGCACGAAGATGACGTCGCCCTTTTCGAGCGCTACGTCGGCGGCTTGGTTTTGACCCTTGAGCGCTTCGTACAAGTTGATTTCCGAAGTCGTTTGCGTTCCGCTGGCGTTGGTTCGAATCAAGTGAATGTGATTGAGGTCGGCTTGCGCGTTTTGGCTATCGCCGGCCTTAGCGATCGCCACCGATAAACGGTCGCCCTCGTTTACCTGAACGTCGCCCGGATGATCGACCGCGCCCGCCACGTCGACCGTAAACTTTATCGGGCCCGGGACGTAGACGACGGATCCTTCGGAGAGCGGCAAATCGAGTGCCGTGTCGCCGCGCTGCAGCAAACCTTGCAGCGAGATAAGCGTTACCTTCCCCCCGGCGTCGGCGACGCGCGCATCGGGAAAGGCGCCGTTCGAATCCGCGATGCCGCCGGCAGCCGCGATCGCATCGGTGAGCTTTGCGCCGGATCGCAACGGATACTTACCTGGCGCTTTCACGTCACCCAGCACGAGCACGTTCGGTTGACCGAGCGCGACGATCGAGATCGTGATGACCGGATGGCGAACGTAGGCTTTGAGCTTGCTGGAAAGCACCGACGCCGCGCCGATCGGCGTGTTTCCCGCCAGGTGGACGCGGCCGACGAGCGGATACTCGATCGTACCGTCGGGCATAACGGTCACGTTCTGCGTCAGCGTTTGATCGCCGAAGACGAGTACGTTGAGCTGGTCGCCCGGATGGATGACGGTGTCGGAAGAGAGTGAAGAACTCCAGGCGACGCTCGGAAGGAGGGCCCAGAGGCAGAATAAGGCTGTCGCGATGGCGCGAGTCACGCTTCTAGGCTACTCCCAGCAGGGCTCGGGCACAACGTCCGCCCGACGGGGTCCCCGGCGCGCGATGGTCCCGAGGGGTGAGAACGTCGGCCTATTTGGAGACTCCCAGGAGCCGGCCGGCTCCTATACGGCCTCCCGGCGGACCGCCGCGATCAGCGCCGCACGCGAGCGAACGCCGAAGGTGAGACGGATCCGGGCCGCGTGATTCTTCACGGTCTCCGGGGAGATGCGCAGGTGGCCGGCGATCTCTTTGTCGCTGAGCCCCTGGCAGATCAACGCGTAGACACGGCGCTGGGCGGGGGTCAACGCGGCGATGCGAGGATCTTCGACCATGCCGGCCCGGCGGCGAATATCGCGCGCGACGGAACTCTCCGAAAACTCGGCGACGACTTCGCTGGCCAGACGCAGCCACGTGTGCTCCCCGCTCACCTCGTGAAGCCGCAGCGCAACCGCGGCCGCACGCCACGCGTAACCGATCGAACGATAGAACGTGTAGGCGCTCGCGAGGAGCTGTAGAGCAGCGGCCCGACGGCCCGAAGCCGCCAGAATGCAGCCGCGCGCGTAGTCCTCCATTGCGTGCAGGCGGCGATCGCGCCCGAGCGCGAGCGCCGGAGCGAGCGTCATCGGAATGGCGTCGTAAATGTCCATGAGGCGGCTTGCGGCCGGGAGATCGCGATCCGCCGCGAGTTCGATGAGGTTCAAGATCGCGACGCGTTCCTCACCCGGGGAACTCCAGTCCGTCTCTCGGGCGCAAGCGACGGCGTGGCGCAGGAGCGCGTCGGCGCTCGCATTTTCGCCGGCCATCCTCGCCAAGTAGGCTTGGTCTGCGTAGCAGGCCGCGACCCATCGCACGGACGGCGCGATGTCGCGCGCGAAGTACGCGTACTGCAGCGCTTTCTCGTGTGACCCGCGCAAAGCGTAGGCCCAGGCCAGCCCGCGAAACGTCAAAAATCGTTCGCCTTCGAGGTCTTCGGTCCAGGGCAGCGTCTCGGTGATGCGCACCGCAAAATCGAACGTGCTCGGCGCCGCAATCTCGCGGACGAGATGAACGAGCGATCGCGTCGCGCTCGCCAGCAGCGTGACGTCGTACGCCTCGGGAGCCTGGGCGATGTGCCGGATCGAGAGTTCGAGAAAGCGCATCTGCTCGTGATACTCGCCGCGTAACGCGGGGGCCCAAGAGCATGCATACAGCCAGCGCCCGTAGAGGTGCGGGCAAGAGCTGACGTCGACCGCCTGCAGCGCCTGCTGCATCACGTCCGGGGTGCCCTCGACCCAGCCCAGGAGCATCCGGGCGTAGGCGACTTCGAACAGCGCATCGGGGCCCTGCGGCTCGACGTGGATGCGCGCGAGCGCGCGACGAGCCGAGTCCGTCGTCCCCAGGAAGGAATGGCAGGTCGACTCGAGCGCTCGGAGGAGGGCCTCTTGTTCGGGTTTCGCCCCGCGCGTGGCGGCAATGACCGTTAACGCCTCGCGATAACGCGAGAGGCGGATCAGGGCACGAATCCGGTAGACCCGGTCCCGCATGCTAACGGAGCGGTCCGTTAACCGCAGACAGGCCGTCAGCTCGCCGGTGTTATATGCCTCGCGGGGTTCCAATCGCTCGCTCCGGGACCGTCTCCGAGTGGCACACGGCCCCTAGATTTTAGGAGTGTGCGATTAACTTACACGCCGGTCGCTCGGCCCCTGTTGAGGCGTTAACAAATTCTCAACGCTCGCCCTTCTGGGCGGGGCAAGCCTACGAAAGCGGAGGAATACTCGCTTGCGTTGGCGCTGCCGGGAGCGCGGCGGTGATCGGGGGCGCCGCGGCGAGCATTGCGATCGGGCCTCCCGGAGTATCGAGCGGCGGAAAAACGATCGACATGAGCGCCAAAAACAGGTGAGCCAGCATCCTAATCCCTCTCTGCGATATCCGGCCGCGCGTGTTTGGAGCGGCCAGCGTTTCTAAGCTTACACCCAGGAAAACGATTTCGCCATACTCGGAGCAAATTTCGGCAGCCCGTTGCAGGAAGAGCGCGGGGCCGCTTACTTTGCATCTTTTTTCAGCAGGCGGACGCGTGCGCCATCGAAAGCCTTGTCGGATTCCACTTTGTAGCGCCGATCGACGTACCGCTCGAGCGTGGCGCAGCCGAAGCGCACGTTGGCCGACCGGCAGCTCCCGGCAGTGACCAGCCAGAGCCGCGCTTGCGCGGGCATAGCGGCCCGCAGTTCGGCGTCGCCGTGAATGATGAAACGGGTCACGACGTAGCGGTGAAAATCGACGGCGTGCGGCACCGCGACGACACGATTGGAGCCGTGATAGTAGTACTCGAGCGGCAGCGCGTTCTCGGCTTCGAAGACGACGATCGGTTCGTCGGGCCGTTCGTGGGCACGGACGTACGCACTGACGCGTCTCCAATCGCCGGGCTTCGCCAGCTGATGGTACGTGCTGACGAGAGTGAGCAGCGAGAGGGCTGCGGCGATGGCCGTCCATACGGTCGCGGCACGCCGCTCTCGCGCCTCGGGTAAGAACGAAAAGAGCGCAAAGACGCTGAGCGTCGCGGGCAAAAACAGCGAGGCGGCGTGACGATCGAGAATGTGGACGCCCGATACGTACGTGCCCGCTGCGAAGAGTACGAACGCCGCGGCGGTCGTCAGGAGAATCGCGGCGTCACCGGTTCGCTGCAGCTTCGGGCGAAAGATCGCCAGCGCCGCGAGCGCGCAGGCTGCCAGAACGACATAAGCGATCGTTGAGTGCGGAACCGGCAGCGGCAGGACGTATCTCGCCAGAATGCCGGCCAGCGAAGCAAACGCATAGGGCAGTGACGGCGCAGCGAAGCCGTCTTTGAAGTTCGCGACCTGACCGGGAACGATCGCCAGCATTGGAAGGAAGGCCAGAGTCGCGGCGAGGCCGGCAAGAACGAGCCGCAGCAGCGCGCGACGGTAGAAGACCACGACGGTAAGCGCTTGCCCTGCCACGAGAAAGGCCAGGTAGTACTGGGTATAGAGCGCGAGCGCGACGCACGCCGCGTACGCGATTGCCGCCCCGGTCGTCCGCCGTTGCGCCATGAAGGCGTCGTAGAACGTCAGCAAGAGAAGCGCGCTGACCAAGACGATCATCGCGTAAACGCGAATCTCGACCGCGGCCCAAATCAAAAAGGGATTGCAGGCTACGACAACCGTTACGAGCTTTTCGTTCTGGCGCGGAAGATACCGCCGCGCGAGCGCGGGGGCGAGCAGTATCGTAGCCCCGATGCACAGCACCGAGAAAAACCGCAAATAGAAGATGCCGTCGCCCAGCGAGCGCCAAAGGCTGATCAGAACGAAGTAGAGGGGCGCGTTCTGCTCGAACGCAAGCGCTTGATGGAAGGCGTAGGCGACGCCGTTGCTGGTGGTCTGCAGCGTGTAGGCCTCATCCTGCCAAATGTTGAGCAGCCACGCAAGCGGCAGCGTAACGAGCAGGTTGGCGGCCAGCGCGATCACCGCGAACGGCGGCCAACGCAATGCCACTGACGAAAGCCGCTCTGCTCGAATCACCAAGCGAGATTATAAACCCCACAGGGCTTGGGCTCCAACGTCGATCTGGACCATGGGCCGCGGCGAAGGTCCCGGCCGGCGGCCTGAGCCTTTCGGCTGGACGCCGTTCCCCGGCCGGCACTCCCGGCGGGCCGCCGGGCGCGGTATGCTTATGCGCAACATGAATGCGCCTGCCGGGAGAGCAGCCTTCGCCGCCGTCTCTCTGGTGTTGGCGGTCGTCGCCTTCGCGCTGGCCCACCGCGGACTCGTCGGACATCAGAGCTTCAAGGCGTTCTACTGCGCGGGAGCCGCCGTCCGAGAGCGGCTGGATCCCTATCGCGTCGAGCCGCTTCGCTCGTGCGAGCGCAGCTTCGAAACTTCACCAATGCCGAGCGGCTACGTCGAGCCGGCACCGCAGCCGGGATACGTGCTCGCCGGATTCGCGCTGCTCTCGTCGCTGCCGGCGAGGCTGGCAGCGGAGCTTTTCGCACTGGCACTCGTCGGTGCGTCGATCGTGAGCGCCTTGGCGCTCGGGCGGCTCATTCGAGCGCCGAGCTATGCGGTGCTCTTGGCGCTAGCGCCCCTGACGCTGCTCAACGTCGCGTACGGCGAGATTCCACCGCTTGCGCTGGTTGCGATCTGCGTTGCGGCGTATCTGCTGCACGCGGAGCGCCCAGCGGCCGCGGGAGTAGCCGTCTCACTGGCGTTGGTGCAGCCCAACGTCGGTTTGCCGGCGGTGCTCGCGCTGCTGATCTTCGCTCCGGGAACGCGGATCGCCATCGTCGCGACCGGCGCGGGCCTCGCCGTGCTCAGCGCGATCGCGCTAGGAGCCGGGCCGAACGTCGAGTACTTTACGCGCGTTCTGCCGCTGCTGGCCAATGCGGAGATCGTCGCGTCGGATCAATACAGCCTTAGCCGGCTGCTCTACGTTCTCGGAACTCCGGCCGGCGCAGCACTGCTGGCCGGTAAGATTTGGTTTGCCTTCGCGGCGATCGCGGGCATCTTCGCTGCCGGCCGGCTGGCGCGCACGCGCGGACAAGTGGATCTCCTGCCGCTGCTCCCGCCGGCCGCCGTGACGCTCTTTGGAATCTATCTGCACGACATTCAAATACTGATCGCCGTGCCGGCCGTATTGATCCTCGCCGCACGGCTGGAAAAGGATTCGGCCCGCGCCTTTGCGTCGCTCTTTGTCGTGCTGCTCGTGACGGTTTGGACGCAGGCTCCGAGGCCTGCCGTTTTGCTCATCGATGCGGCGGGGGTCTTCGGCGCCTTACTCTGTCTTCTGCCCGGGGCTGCCGCCCGCCGGATCGCATACGCGGCGGCGGGCTCTCTGGCAGCAGCCGTGGCGGTCGTGCTATTGCAGCACTTCGCCACCCCTACCCCACACAGTTTAACGACGCACTCTTTTAGTGCGTTACCCGACGAGTTTTCGCCGATTGCCTGGGGCCGCTATCTTCGCGCGACCCCCGAGTTGACACGAACCGTCGTAGCTCCGCAGATCCTCGCGTGGGTCGGACTGCTCGGCGTTTTCGCGTGCGCGCTCGCCGCGAACCTTCGACGGCCTAGGCTAGACCGATCCTGATCGCATGCACCGCGGCCTGCGACCGCGCGGTGCAATGTATCTTTGCGAAGATGTGACTGACGTGATTCTTGATCGTCTTCTCCGAAAGAACGAGACGACGGCCGATGTCACGATTCGATAGCCCCTGCGCGATGAGCCGAATGATCTCGCGTTCCCGCGGGGAGAGTTCGTTGGTGAGGCGTTTGGTCGGGCCGCGGCGGCGCAGAAGCGATGCGGCGACTCGGGGATCGACGTAGCTCGAGCCTTCGCCGAGGGTCTTGATCGCCGCGACGAGCTCCTGCAAGGAGGAATCCTTTACGATGTACGCGTCGGCGCCGGCCGCGAGGCAGTGCTGCATCAGCTCGCCTTGCGTGTGAGCCGAAAGAGCGCAAATGCGCGTATCGGGGGATTTGCTCTTGAAATGTTCGATGACGTCGTCGATCTCTTCCGTATCGATGTCGATGATCACGATGTCGACGTCCTTAGCGACCATCGCCGTTTCCCGGCTGGCCGCGATGCCGGCGACCTTGATGTCAGGATCTGCCGAGAGCACCTGTGCGATGGCCTTGGCAAAGAGCATCTGTTTTTCGATGATGAGGACGCGCAATGCGCCCGAGGTACTAATCATGCTTTTGTAAAGCTCCGTAGTCGGTGGGGTCTTTGGCTGAACTCTAATAGTCTGCCACCGCATGGGACCTCGGGACAACCCGATATACTTGTGAGACGTTCGTTCTATGCCCGGCCGGGATTTAGGGACTTTAGCCGCTATTTCTGGCCTTTAGGGTGCAAAGCGTAGTAAGAAGTTATCATGTGCCCCGGGCACCCGGCTTAGGCGCCGGGGTGATAACGCCACGAACAGCGCGTGCGCGGCTCGTCGCGTTCGTCGCTCTTTTCGCTTAAGCGATCCTTAAAAGATTGGCGGGCGGGAGCGGCTTGCGGATCGGGACGCATCGACGGCCAGCCGAGGAGAGTCGCGGCCATGTGAATGCGGTTGCGGGCGTTCGTCTTTGCGATCATTCGCGAAACGTGATCGTTGACCGTCGACTCGGCAACGCTGAGATCGGCGGCGATTTCGGTGATCGTGCGGCCGTCGAGCAGCCCGTTGAGCACCTCTCGTTCCCGCGAAGATATGCGAAAGGTCGATGCGGCCGCATCGATATCGGGATCCTCGCACTTATCCAAAAAAACACCGATGTAGACGTCGTTTTGGAGCATCGGCACCACTCGCATCGCCAGTCCAAGCAGCGGATATCCGGTGCGCGCTTCACACGTGCCGGCTCGGGAGAAGTTCCACGAGGACGTCAAACGTCGCACCGCCTGCTCGAGAAAGAGCGGGAGGCGAGCGTGCTCGGGCTCGACGAGCCGCGCAAATGCGGACGCATCTTCTCCGCTGGACCACGCGAACTGCACGTCGAGCGATGCATTAAGGAGAAAGAACGCGTGCGGGCCGCCGGGGATCGGCGTCGTCCGCTTGCGCTCGCCCTCGAAGTCGAAGGCCGAAATTTCTTGCGCTACCTTTGAGGCTGCCGAACCGATCGCCTGCGCCGCTTCACCCCAGGCGTCGCTGGAACGTTCGCTTGGAACGAAGACCATCGCAACCGAGTGTCCTTTTCCGGTATCCGTGGCGATCCCGAGCGCGGCGGGAACGTTGTCGCATTCGTGCGCTCCGGCATTGAGAACGATCGGTCCGCTAGACGCGGGGAACGGCATGCGGGTAAGCAATGCAAGTGCGGCACGATCCTCGATTCCCGCGTCCGATGTGTCGAACGCCACTAAATCTTGTTCTGAATCGAAGACGCCGATTGCCCAGCCGACGGCGGATGCGGCGCGGGCGGTCTGTCGCAACGAAGCATCGAGCCGTCTCTTACGAGAGGCGTCGAATCCGTCGAAACCAGCGGGCGAGATCGAGGTCACCCCTCGCTCGAGATCCCGCATCAACACATCCTTTCCGGAGCCACGACAAAAAGTCGCGCCGTCTAGCCCAGCGAGCGAGCCCCCATTCTAGCGCACGCCTCCTATCGGTTGCAAGCTAGCGGTCGGAAAACCCGACTAAACGAGCGAGCGGTCGGTTAGAATGTGGTAGGACTCTCCCTCCTTCTAGTAACGGCAGCCGGCGAGCAAAGGTTCACTACGTCTTTCATCGGTTTAACGTCAAAGTGCTTCGCCAGCGCAGCGATCGAATCGAGCGCCACCCGTCGCTTCACCTCGGGATTCATGCTCATCGCCGGAAAGAAGCGCAGCTCGGGCGCGTCCGCGGCCGTGAGAAAATCCAGCGGATGCAGCAGAATCGACGGCTCGGTGCGGGTCAGCTTGCAGGCGGTCATCGCCGCTTCGAAATAGGCACGAGCCAGCGCCGGGGAGATCATCGCGATATAGAGGACGTAGGAGACGTGGATCGGGATCTTTGCCAGCGGAAAGGTCGTGACCGGGATCTCTGCGATCGGTCCGTTCGATAGCTCGATCCGGTGCTGCGAGTTGCGGCGGAAGCCATCGGCGAAGCTTCCGAAGAGATCCTCGCGCTCCGCGCGGTCCTTTGCGCTGAGTTTCGCACTGCGGAAATAGTACGCTCGCGCCAGGGGACCGATAAACGTCGCAAGCGACGAGGCGTCGTAGAGGTAGCCCCGGGAGACGAGCGTCTCTAAGATCGTCTCGGAGCGGGTAAACCCGGGTCCGCGAAAGCCGCGCGGCCGGACGCCGGTTACGCGTTCGATCGCCTCTTCGGCGCGGCGAAGCTCGTCGTCGATCTCCAAGCGCCCACGGCGATGCATCCACGGCTCGTGGTGGTGCGAGTGATTTCCGATCTCGTGTCCGCGGCGCGCGATCTCGGCGAGCACTTCGGCGTTCTCCGGGCGCTCCGCGTCTTGTCCCACGATGAAGAAGGTAATGCGCAGCTTCATCTGATCGAGAATGTCGAGCACCGCCGGCACGAGCTGCGGCAGATACGTTGGAAAGTCGGTCCACCCGGGATTCCCGTGAGTCTTCATGTACGACCACTTGTTGTCGAGGTCGAGCGAGAGCGAAGCCCGCATCATACGGCGACCGCCTGCGGCTGCTGCGTCGGCGATTCCGCGCGCAGCGCAGGAAGAAGACGCTTGGCCAAGCGCACCGTTTCGTTGACGTTGAGCGTGCCGTTGACGATGTTGGCGCTGCTCGCCATGAAGAGCCCCGGAATGCTGGTCTCTACTGGCGGGAGCCGGCTCGAATAGTCCAGCGTCGGGATCGGAAAGACGTGCGGCACGCGCGAGACCCGGAACGCGCGAACTTGGCTTCGTGAGAAGTGCGGGTGCATACGTGAAAGCGCGGTCAAGAATGAATCCTCGATCTCTTCGTCGGAAAGCCGCAGCGCCGGGTCGTCCGAGGCCACGTACTTGGGAAGATACACGAGCGACTTGCCGTTGAATTCCTCGCGGTCGACCAGGGCGGTCATTTCGATGACCGCGGTAAACGGCACCGTCGCGTCGGCGATGTTCGTGATGTAATACGAAGTCAGCGGCGAGTCGATCAGCGCGGAGGCGCAGACGATGCCTTGATATTCCACGCCCGCGCAAAGTGCGCGCTCGCGGGCGCTCAGCGTCGGACAGATACGCGCCGCCAGCGGCGCGGCGAGCGTGACGACGACTTTGTCGAAGCGCAGGAGCTCGGAAGCCGTTGCGATGCCGACGCCGTCGGGCAACGCCTCGACGGCCTGCACCGGGCAGGAAGTGCGCAGGGTGACGCCGCGGGCCGCGAGGCGTTGTTCGAACCGGCGCAGCGTCCGATCGTATCCCCCCGCGACGTAGCCGAAGCGCTCCCGCCCGACGCCGCTCGAGCGCGCCGCGTACATTCGCGCGATGATCGCCCAAATGAACGCCGCGGAGGCGCGATGCGCGTGAGGCCCGAGCTTCGCTCGGAGAAGCGGAAGCCAAATGCGTTCGACGGTGCCGCGTCCGCAGAGGCGGGTGAGCCAGTCGACCGCCGTAATTCGTTCCAGCGGCTCCCAATTCTTGATTCGCGACGCGTGAACGATCGTTCCGCCCAACCGCGCCTTCTGTACCAGCGAGAGCGGCGGGAACTTTAAGTAGTCGAGGGTTCCCGAGAACGAATGCATCGAGCCGTCTACGAAAAAGCCCGTGCCCGGCGTATTCCAGCGCAGCTCGCTCTCGAGGTCGAGCTCGCCCAACAGCTCGATCAGCGTTCGATCGCTCAAGAGCGTTACGTGATAATGACGATCCCAAACGACGTCGCCGAGCTGCCAGGGCGCGGCGAGGCCCCCGCACCGGGGGCCGCCCTCGAAGATCGTAACCTCGTGGCCCTCCTTCGAGAGCTCCCAGGCGAGCGTCATGCCGAGCATGCCGCCGCCGACAATACCGAATCGACTCATTACGAGCTCTGCGCGATCTCCATCGGCCGCAGCGAGGAGCCGGAGAGCGCGTACTCTGCGGCGCACGACTGGCAGCGCATGGCGGTAGGCCGGTCCATCGTCGGCGTCAGCGACTCGAGCGGATGTCCGCAGGCGCACGCGTATCCGACGGGGCGCGCCGGGTTTCCGTGCACGATCGCAAAGTCCGGGACGTCACGGGTCACGACGGAGCCCATTCCGACCATTGCGAATCGTCCGATCGTCAAACCGGGGCCGATCGTCGCTCTCGCGCCGATCGTCGCGCCTTCGCGAACCAGCGTGTGGAGGGTGTACTCGTTGGGGTCGGACGATTGGAGCCGATCGAGCTGCGGCGTCGTCGCGCGCGGAAAGCGTTCGTTCGTGAAAACGACGCCGGCCGCGATCATGGCGCCGCGCTCGATCGTCACCCCCGTGCAGACGTAGACGAAGGCGTTGATCTTGACGAAGTCTTTGATCTCGACGCCGTAGGCGATGTAGCTCTTCTCGCCGATTATGCAGTTGGAGCCGATCGTCGTCGAATGACGTACGTGCACGTTGTCCCAGATTGAAGTGTTGCGGCCGATCGAGACTCCCGGCTCGACGATGGCGCTGGGATGAACTGCCATCTAGCTTGCCGCTAGCGCGCCGGCCCGCAGCGGCGTCAGTTCTTCCAGCTGGCTGCCGATTCGTTCCCAACGCGCGCACTCGAGCGCTGCATAGGCGGCTTGCACCGCTTGAACCGATGCCAAGGCGTCGCGCTGCGTGACGAGCAGCCTCGCCTCTCCACGAATGGCGCCGCAGAAGTTGCCGATTTGGTCGGCGAAGGCCTGAATTTTGTCGTATCCCTTGCCGAAGGTATTCCAAGCGTCTTCACCCTGGCGCCGGAACCGCGATTCTTTCCAGCCCACGAGGATCGTGCCGGCGCTGCCATAGATGCGCAGGAACGTTTCGAGCTCTTTGTTGATGCTCCACGAGAGATCGGCAGCACCCATGACCCCCTCGTCGTTGTGCACGAACAGGCGGACCGTATCTTCGACCGCCAACCCCTGCATCCGGCGCCCCTCTACGACCTGAATATCGCGCAGGTTGCCGAGGAGATATCGCAAGATGTCGACCGCGTGCGTTCCGTTGTCGATCAGCACGCCGCCGCCGCTGACCGTGGAGTCGGAGTTCCAGCGCCTGCTCATATCGACGAACGAGGTGAACGCGTTCTCGGCGAAGACCAGGTCGCCGATCTCGCCGGCGAAGAGGATCTCGCGCGCACGGCGGACGTCCGCCGCGTAGCGGAACTTCGAGGCCATCGTCAGGATCATTCCGCAGTGTTCGGCAACCGCCAGCATCCGGCGGGCGCTGTTCACCGTGATCGAGAGCGGCTTCTCGCAAAGCACGTGCCGCCCGGACTGCAAGATCTTGCAGCTGATCGACTCGTGCGTTACCGGAGGCGTGCAGACGATCGCGGCGTCGAAGCTCGATTTGCGCAACAGGGCCGGGAGCAGCGAGTACGCGTCGCAGCCGATGCGCGACGCGAGCTCCTCGGCGGCCGCGCCGTTCGTATCGCAGACGGCGACGACGGTTGCCCCTTTTACCTCTCGAAAAGCCGCTTCGTAGGCGCGGGCGATTGCGCCCGCGCCGACGATCGCGAAACGTAGTTCCTTCATGCGCTGTGCCTCCAGGTGAGCGTCTCGGCTGCCGAGGTCATGGCCTCGGCGATGTAGTTGACGTCGTCTTCGTCGTAGCGGTCGTTCCAGGGAACGACCAGCACGCGTTCCAGCGCGGCGTAGGTGCCCGGGAAACGCTCGCGATCGTACGCGAGCACTTCGGGACGAGCCATCGTAAAGGGATAGCCGCTGTTGCCGAACGTCTTGCGCTTCTGGAAGACCTCGCACATGAACGCCGGCTTCTGAATGTATCGCGGCGCGCTGAAGATTCCGCGCTCCTTGAGCAGCGCGGCCATTTCGAGCACCGCCTCTGCCGGGAGCGACTCGGACGTGCGCACGACGTACTTCCAGTAACTATGCTGCGCGCCGGGCAGGATGTAGGGCGTCTCGATCGCTTCGAGCTGTCCGATCCGTTCGGTGAGCATCTCGGCGAGCATGCGGCGGCGAGCGACGACCTTCGGCAGCTTACCCAGCTGCGCGACCGCGACGCTGCCGGCGAGCTCCGACATGCGATAGTTCAGTGCCAGGAAATAGTGATCGGGCTGCGGATCGCCGTACCCCCAGGCTTTGTTGATGAAGAGGTAGATCCGCCGGGCGAGAGCCTCGTCGTTGGTGACGACCAGACCGCCCTCACCGGTCGTGATGTGCTTGCCCTGCTGCAGGCTGAAGCACCCGATCTTGCCGGCCGTGCCGACGAAGCGGCCCTTGTACGCGGCCAGGAACGCCTGGGCGCAGTCCTCGATGACCGGGATGCCGTGACGATTGCCCAGCTCGACGATCTCGTCGATGTCGCAGGGGTTCCCGAAGAGGTGCGTGACGATGATGGCTTTGGTCTTGCTGCTGATCCGCTGCGCGACCGTCTCGGCCGTGACGTTGCACGTGCGAGGGTCGACGTCGGCGAAGACCGGGATCGCGCCTTGATAGAGAATCGGCGTGAGCGCGCCCATGTCCGTGATCGCGGTCGTAATCATTTCGTCGCCCGGCTCCGGGTCGAGCGCGGCGATCGCGCAATGGAGGGCCGCGGTGCCCGAGGAACAGGCATAAGCGTATTTTACGCCCATCATTTCCGCGAAGTGCGACTCGAGGGCGGTGACGAATGAACCTTTGGTGCTCGTAAGCGTTCCGCTGCGCAGAGCAGCGGAGACTGCGGCGATTTCCTCTTCGCCGAGCGTTCTTCCAGTTGCGTCCTGGTCGGACGGCAGCGTTCTATGCGGTGCGAGAGGAAGGGTCGTAGCCATTTTTATTTAGTGCTCCGTTCGTTTGAAGGCGACGTTTTTGGTGAAATCTTCGTCCCAAAAAAGCGGTGATTTGCCCCGTGAAGAGGGCTAGACTGGTGTACTGGATGACGATCGTCGCGGTCGTACCGATGGCGAGCGTCGTGGAGTTGACTCGAAGGATCAGCAGCAGCCCGACGACGAGCGGAAGGAGCCCGGGAAAGAGCCCGGGGACCGCCAGCCACAACGCGGGACGATGGCGAAAGGCCAGCGCAAGCGTGCTGTACGTTTGCGCGGCCGTGCGTAAGAAGTTGAAGCCGCCGCGGGCACTGCGCCGCTCCGCCGTCCATTCCAGCGTCGCGGGAACCTCGACGACCTGCATCTTCTTGCGCAGCGCGTCGAGCAGCATCTCCGCTACCGCGGGCTTGTCGTCGCTGCGGAACTGAAGCTCGCGCAGGGCGCACACGCGAAACGCGCGCACCATGCAGGTCAGCGTGGCGTACTTTCCGCAGACCGCCAGCGAGAGCAGACGATTGGCTTCACGGCTGAGGACCCGGCGCAGGAAAGGAACTCCGACGACCGATCCTCCCGGCATGTACGGCGACGCCATCGCGATGTCGGCATGCGAGGCTTCCAGCGCCTCGAGCAGCTGCATCGCGACCGCGGGCGAATAGGTGAGATCGGCGTCGAGCAGCACTGCCAGCTCGGTATCTACCGCAGCAAAGGCGGTGCGTAGGGCCGCGCCCAGGCCGCGGTTGTGCTCGTGACGGACGATGCGTACGTTGGGCCGCCAGCGCGCGAAGGTTGCGGCAACGGCGCCCGTCTCGTCGGTGCTTCCGTCGTCAACGATCAGAAAGTGAAACTCGTACCCGCTGCCGCGATGGATGGCAAAATATTCGGAGAGCGAGGAGAGCGCCGCGGCGAAGAGGCTTCCTTCGTTGTACGCGGGGATGACGACGGTTACGCCGGTCATGCCGGACCCGCCGCCAGCGCGTTGTGCATCCGCGCAAAGTAGTCGTCGTAGTCGTTGACCACGACCGCGTCTTTGTTTACGACTATTCCCAGCACGTTGTCGATGCCGATGAGGCTGAGCTGGCCGATCGCGCGGCGCGCGTCGCTCTCTTCGGTCTCGTCGGCCGCGACCACGAAGAGCGAGCCATCGACCTGCGCGGCGACCATCAATCCATCGGATACCGCGCCGAGCGCCGGCGTATCGACGATGACGGTGCTATAACTCTTGCGCGCGGTTTCGAGCATCGACTCGAAACGCGACTGCAGCAGCGGAATCGGATTCGTGTTGTCCGGATGGCTCGGCAGGATGTCGAGACCTGGATCGACGTGCTGCACGGCCGCGTCGAGCGTCGAAGTGCCTTCGAGCACCTCGCCCAAGCCCACGTTATTTTTGCAGGCTGCGATCGTGTGCAGCGTCGGCTGACGCAGGTCGGCATCGACGAGGAGCACCCCGGGCTGCAGCGTCGCGAGCGTCTTGGCGAGGTTGAAAGCGACCGTCGATTTCCCCTCGCTGCGGCGCGCGCTCAGGACGGCGAGAGTTTTGATCGGCCGCCGGTTGCGCAAGCGCAGCGTCACGCAGAGGTGGAGGAACGCCTCCATCGTCATCGAGTGAACCCACGGGATCGCCTTGGTCTTGCGCTCGTCGAAGGCCGGGATGCGAGCCACGACCGGGAGCCCGAGGATGCGGGCGAAGTCGCGGCCGGCGGACCGTCGCTCGATCAGGTCGAGAATGTAGACGACCGCTAAACCCAGCATCACGCCGAGGACGACAGCGATCAGAAGGTTCGTCCGGAGGCTGGGACGTTTGATCGCGGAATCCGCGTTTGCCGGCTGAACGACGATGATATCGCTGATCGCCGTCGTCTTTGCAACGATCGCGTCGCTATACTTTTGCGCCAGCGCGTTATAGACGTTGGCGGCGCGCTTGGCATCCTCTTGGAGCGACGAGAACGCGATGGCTTGCTCCGGCAGAGCATTGACCGCCGGCTTATTGGCCTTTACCTCTCCGCGCAGCGCCCGGATTTGACCCTGGTCCCCCATGACGCGGGCGCGATAGGTCGCTGCCTGCTGCTCAAGGCTCTGGTAGAGCGGGTTCGGCGCGACCGTCGTGGAGCTGACGACTGCCTGCGGCTGTGCCGAAATCTGCGCGACCAGGGCATCCCGCTGCTGACGCAGCGCAATCACGGTTGGATGGGCCGGCGTGTACTTCTGCTGGGCCTCGCTCAGCTGCGCCTGGACGTCGGCAAGCTTGGTCTGCAGGTCGGTCGCGACCGGATTCTGCCCGACCTGCTTCGCGCTGTCGACGGTGCTGGACATCGCCGCGAGTTGGCTGGTCGTACTGCTAAGTAAGGCTTGTGCTTCGCGGACGTCGACGGTGAGCTGGTCGATCTGTAAGTTCAGCTGGCTGACCCGGGAAACGACGTCTTGCGCGTGGGCGGTCGCATCGATATAGCCGTGGGCGGACTGAAACTGGGCGAGCCGCGAGGCACTGTCGTGCATCTCCTTCGCTGCGTCGGGCATCTCTTTGGAGAGGAAGCCGATCGCGGCCACGGCCTGAGACCTTACGAAGTCCCGCTCCTCTTCGACGAACGCGTTTGAGAAAGCATTGGCGATCTCGGCCGACCGTTCGGGCGACGACCACGTAACGTTAAGGTTTAGGAGAGCCGTATTGACGACGGGCTGCACGTTGACGCTGCCGAGCAGCTGCTTCGGCGTCGCCTTTAGGCTGAGCTGATCGATGACGGCAGTGGCAATGCCGCGTTGCTGAGCAAGGGCAGCGAACGTTTCCGCCGACTGTTCTCCGCTCTGCAGGACGAGGGCATTGAGCACCGGGAGCGCCGTCGTGTTATCGACTGGAGCCGCCGTCGTATCCGAGCGGCCCGCCAAGAGGCGAACCGTCGTCGTATACGATTTAGGAGCGGCCAGCGTTCCAAGGATAACGAACGCGGCAAAGCCGCCGGCCACGGCAGCAAAAACGCGCCACCGCTTGAGAATCGCACGGTACAGCCGCTCAACGTCGCGTCCCTCGTGAAGCTGCGGCTGCCCTTCAAACTCGGCCAAACCGTTCTGACCGCCGTTGTATGGCATCATTTCCGACATCGCCATGCCATCGTACGCCGAGCAGCACCTCGACCGTAAGGACGAGTCTACTCAACGACCGGGACCTTTGCAACGGGGTCTTGTTTCCTTGCCCGGGGGTCACGGCCAATGGTGCTTATGACTCTGCATTGCGCCGCCTGCGTCTGGTTATGATCTAAACATCCATGGCGACGCGTATCGTCGAACGTCCTATAGCGGCGCGCAAGCCCGTTATTGGGGCCGCACCCCGCGCCTATCCGGCAAAGTGGACCGCCATCTTGCTGATGATGGACTTGGCGCTCTTCATCGTGGCCTCGGGCCTCGGGGCAGCGATCGCCTTCCATCACTGGAACTCGCCCCGGATCCTGAGCCACCTTCTGATCGCCGATGCGATCTTCGTCGGCCTCTGGGTGCTGGTCTTCGACCGCCTCGGCCTCTACCGCCGGACGTACGCGCTTTCGATGAAGGACGAGCTTTACTATACGGTCGCCGCGCTGATGCTCGGCACGGTCCCGCAGCTGATCCTCTTTACGATCTATCCGGAGATCTCGACCTCCCGCGTCGCGCTACTCGTCTCCCTAGGCTTTTCGATCCTGATGGTCGGCTCGGCGCGAGCGATTCTGCACCGGGTCCGCAGTCAAGAGTGGTTCAAGAGCCGCCGCAAGGTGAGCATCGTCGGAACCCAAGAAAACGTCGAACGCGTCCTCGAGAGCCTCGAGCTGAGTGCCGGCACGGAGGCACAGCTCATCGTCGTCGATGACTGCGCCGAGGCGATCGAGCGGATCGACCTCAGCCGCGATCCCAACCTCAACCGCATCGAGTGGTTCAACCACGCGCGGCGCTCGGGCTGCGACTCGCTGATTCTGACCGAAATGGTGCCGCCCAACCTGCTCGCACATATTCTGGAGGTCGCGGCCGCCGACCGCATCTCGCTGGCGTTCGCTCCGCCGAAGGTCATGCGCTACTGCTACGACCTCTCGCTGCGGACCGACGGCAAGCAGGTGCTGATCGTTCCGGCACGGCTGCGTGCGTGCACGCCGCGCGCGCAGCTCGTGAAGCGCCTCACCGACATCTTCTTTGCCTGCGTGGCCCTGTTGATCTTCGCACCGGTCATGGCGGTCGCGGCGATCGCGACGCTGCTGGATTCCGGCTTTCCGGTTCTCTTCGCGCAAGAACGCGTTGGTCTCGGGGGCAAGCCATTTCGCATTTTGAAGTTCCGCTCGATGCGGCAGGATGCCGAGCGCGAGAGCGGCGCGATCTGGGCCAAGCGCGACGATCCGCGCAAAACACGCGTCGGCACGTTCCTGCGGCGTTTCAGTATTGACGAGCTGCCGCAGCTCTTCAACGTCCTGCGCGGCGATATGTCGCTCGTCGGGCCGCGTCCCGAGCGGCAGATGTTCGCCGATCTCTTCCGTGCGACGATGCCGCGCTACGACGAGCGACACCTCGTGCGCCCCGGAATCACCGGCTGGGCACAGGTGCACATGGCGCGAAATTTCGACGCTTCCGCAGCTGGAGAACGACTTGAGTATGACCTGCAGTACCTCGAGAACTGGTCGATCTTTCTCGACTTTGCCGTCCTCTTTCAGACGCTCTGCGAGTTCCTTTTCCATCGAGCGGCCGGATGAACCGTAAAGTACGAGTCCTCCACATCTCTCCCTCGATCCGCGGTTACGGCGCGGAGCGGCTCGTCATCGAGCTGCTGTCGCACCTGAAGTCCCGCGACGTCGATGCCGCGCTGCTGACGATTTACGAACCGCCCGAAGAAGTACGCGCGACGCTGCCGTTTCCGGTGCTCACGGCCGGCCGCAAGAACCGGGGAGATCGCCTCTTCCTTTGGCGGCTCGTGCGCGAAATCCGAAGCTTTCGCCCCGACATCGTTCACACGCACACGCACGTCGGGCGCTATTGGGGACGCATCGCCGCGCTCTGTTCGGGCGTTCCGCAGATCATCCACACCGAGCACAATCCGTGCGACTTTCGAAAAAAGTCGGCGGTCGAATCGCTCGCGGATTGGATCCTCAATCGGGGAACGTCGCGAATCGTAACGTTCTTCAACGAGCAAGGCTCGCGCGTGAGCAAGCTCGAGCACTTCCCCATGCGAAAGGTCGTGATGATCCCCAACGGCCTGGAGCTTCCAGAGCCGAACGAGGACCGGCTCGCGGCACGAGCGAGGCTCGCAATCCGGCCCAACGAGTTTGCAATCTTGCTCGTAGGCCGCATGGAGTATCAGAAGAATCACATTCTCGCGCTGCGAGCCTTTTCCGCGTTGCTGCGCCAGACCAAAGAAAAGGCGCTGCTGCTTTTCGTCGGGGCGGGCGAGAACGAAGACATGCTTCGCGGGCTGGCGCGCGCGCTCAATATCGCCGATCGCGTTCGCTTCCTCGGATATCGTAACGACGTTCCGAGCCTTTTGCGGGCAGCCGACCTTCTCTTGATGACGTCCTGGTTCGAAGGGATGCCGCTTGCCGCACTCGAGGCCATGACTGCGGGCATACCGGTGGTCACGACGCCGTGGCTCGGTGCAAGCGACATGCTCGATAACGGGCGTTACGGTTTTCTCGCCGCCGATTTCGAGCCGTTCAACGTCGCCGCGCAGATCGAGCGCGCGATCGCGCGGCCGATGATTCGCCGCAGCGTCGCGGAGCGGGCCAAGCAGCACGCGCTTGATGCCTATGGTGTCGATCGGATGGTCGACGCGCACCAGCAGCTCTATCTACAGCTCTCCGGCATCGCTTCATGAGCGCCGGACGCCTCATCCTCGTCACGGCGCGTTTTCCCTTCGGCAGCCAAGAAGCGTACCTCAACGTGGAGCTCGCCGAGCTCGCGCGGCACTTCGACGACGTCGTCGTTGTGCCGGCCCGGCCGCCGGCCTCCGAGGCGCGATACTCCGTTCCAGACAACGTAACCGTTCTCGAATGGCCGCTGTTCAACGCCGAAATTCTCAGGCGCGCCGCCGCAACGGCGGCCGTCGCTCCTCTGCGGGCCGCGCGGACGTTCGCAAAGATCGTCGGCTCTCACGATCCGGGGCGCCTGAAAAACCTCGCGGTCTTCGTAAAAGGCCTCGCGCTCGGGCACTGGGCCGCCGAGCATCGCGTGGATCACATTCATGCCTATTGGATGTCGACGCCTTCGACGGTGGCCATGGTCGCGGCATCGACCAGCCGGCTGCCGTGGAGCGCGACGGCGCACCGCTGGGACATTTACGAGCGCAATGCGTTCGACGTCAAAGAGCGCAGCGTCGAGTACGTACGCGCGATCTCCGCGCGCGGCGCTCGAGATCTGCGCGCGCGCATGCCGCGGCTCGACGGACGAATCGCCCATCTTCGGCTCGGGATCCAAATACCGCCCTACGCGGTCAATCGCCGGCCGCAAGCTGCCAGCTTTCGCATCGTTTGCCCGGCAGCGCTCGTCCCGGTGAAGGGACACTCCGTTCTCTTCGCCGCCCTCTCGCAGCTGAAAGACTCCGGCGTTCCCGTGCGGTGTACGCTCTACGGTGCCGGGCCGCTGCAGGCCGAACTCGAGCGCGAGGTCGCGTCACGGGCGCTGCAGGATCAGGTCGAATTCGGCGGGCACATTCCTCAAGGGCGGCTGCACGATCTCTATCGCGCGGGCACCTTCGACGCGATCGTTCTGGCCAGCCGGGACGCCGGAGAAAAGATGATGGAGGGCGTACCCTCCGCGTTGCTCGAGGCGATGGCGTTCGGGATCCCGATCGTCGCCACGAACTCCGGGAGCGTGCGCGAGGCGATTGACGGGCGCAGCGGGCTGTTGGTGGCCGCGGACGACTCCAGCGCGCTGGCCGCTGCCCTTTTTGACGTATACGGTAATCCTAAGGCCGCGCGATCGCGCGCCGAGCGCGCCTACGAACTCGTCGCCAAGCGGCACGACGTGCGCGCGCAAATGCGCGACCTCGCCGCAGCCCTTCACGGAAAGGAACGCGCATCTTGAACATCGCGATCATCGGACTCGGCTACATCGGGCTGCCGACGGCGGCCCTGTTTGCGGAGAGCGGACACCGAGTCTACGGGTACGACGTCAACGCGAAGCTCCGCCACGCGCTGCAGCGAGGAGAGGTCGCCGCGGCTGAAGAGCCGGTGCGCCGCGCCGTCGTCGACGCGCTGGCGAGCGGGCGTTTTCACGCGGTGGACCGCATTCCGAGCGCCCAGGCCTACATTCTCTGCTTGCCGACACCGACGCATGACGGAAAGCCGGACCTCCACTACGTCGAAGCCGCCGCTGCAGAGGTCGCTGCCGTCGCGAAACCGGGGTCGATGCTCGTTCTCGAGTCCACGGTTCCTCCCGGCGCGACGGATCGCGTCTTCGAGCAGGCGTTGCGCTCCGCCGGAAAGTCGATCGACGATTTTCACATCGCCCACTGCCCCGAGCGCGTGATTCCGGGCGCGATCATGGAGGAGCTGCGCACGAACGGCCGGGTGGTCGGAGGCCGCACTCCGGAGGACGCGGCGCTGGTAGCCGAGCTCTACTCGTCCTTCTGCGAAAGCCCGATCGCGATAACCTCGATTCGCACCGCCGAGTTCGTAAAGATCGTCGAGAACACATACCGCGACGTAAACATCGCGTTTGCGAACGAGTTGGCGATCGTCGCCGAAGAGCTTGACATCGATGTCTGGGAAACGATCGCGATCGCCAACAAGCACCCGCGCGTCGACATCTTACAGCCGGGCCCCGGCGTCGGAGGGCACTGCATTCCGGTCGACCCGCACTTCCTCTCGGACGCGAACCCGTTCGTGACGGAGCTCGTCCAAGCCGCACGCCGAGTCAACGATCGGATGCCGCACCGCATCGTGCGGCGGATCACCGAGCTCGTCGAGCCGGCTCGAGGCCGCAAGGTCGCGCTTTTGGGTGCCGCCTACAAGGCCGACGTCGACGATGCCCGTGAGAGCCCAACGATTCGGATCGACGGACTGCTGCGCGAGCGCGGCTATACGACCGCGATTTACGACCCGCTCGTTACGGAGTTCGAACGGCCGCTAAGCCGGACGCTCGCCGAGGCGGCGACCGACGCCGACGCATTGGTTTTGGTGACCGCTCACAGCGCCTTCCGCAGCATCCGGCCCGCCGAAATGGTAGCGCTGATGCGCTCTGCGCGGCTCGTCGATACGCGGAATTTTTTCGACGCCGCGCAGTGGGAAACGTGCGGCTTCGCCTGCTATCAGCTCGGGCGGCCGTTACGGCGAGTCACTGCACGCGCGGTGGCATGAGCCTACTGCGCCGCGTCGCGCTGGGATTTCCCGTCAGCAGCTGGTCCCATCAACGTCCGTGGTGCGTCGACTCACTTACCGAACCCGGCGCGCGACGGTACTTCGTCGAGTGGAACCCCGATAGCTCGGTCTACGGCGAAGACTTCGACGGCGCGCCAAAAGACGCAGACCTGGTCCTGCTCAGCGGCCCGCAGCGCCACTACCACCCGATCCGCATCGCGCAGTTCGCTCTGCACCGGTTCGGCATTTGGTGCACCGCGCGCGATCCGGCCGCACGAACGGACTTTCTCGCGCAGGCCGATTGGCTGCGCGACCACCAGCGCCGCGAGGGACTTCCGGGCCTCTACGTCTTCGATTTCCCCTGGAGCAAATACGGAGCGCCGGCCGGCTGGACGTCGGCGATGGCGCAAGGCGAGGCGATTTCGGTGCTGCTGCGCGCCCACCGGATCGAGCCGAACGCTGGCTATGCCGGCGCGGCAATGCGCGCGTCGCAGCCGTTTACCGCCGGTATCGATCGCGGCGGCGTCGTGTGGGAATCGGCCGACGATATCTTCTTCGAAGAGATCGCCAACCGTCACGCGCCCCACGTGCTCAACGGCTGCATCTTCGCGCTGTGGGGCCTGTGGGAGCTGTGGAAGGTCAACCCCGAGCCTTGGATGCAGGCCCGAATCGAGCGCTGCGTCGCAACGCTGCGCGCGTGGCTGCCGCGATTCGACACCGGCTGGTGGAGCCTCTATAGCCTGTTGCGCAGCGCTTCCGGCCGCCCGCATCTTGCTACGCTGAAATACCATCAGTTTCACATCGCCCAAATGCGCGTGCTCGCCAAGATGTTCGACGAGCCGCGCTTCGCCGCGGTCGCCGATCGATGGACGGATTACGCCAGGGAACGCGGCTCCAGATCGCGGCTGGTTCGCACGACGCTGCGCAGTCTCCCCGAACGTCTCTCCGGCCGCGATACGGTCCTCGGAGGCGCGCACACGTGAAGGTCGCGGTCGTTACGCACTTTTACCCGCCGGAGGCGGGTGCGGCGGCCTTACGCGTGCGCTCTTTGGTCGATGCCTTTGCGGCAAAGGGACACGACGTCACGGTCGTGACGCCTTATCCGTCGTTTCAGCACGAAACCGGCGGGCAGCGGCGCCCGATCGTCCGCATCGAGCACGCCGAAAATGCGCGAATCGTACGGCTCTTCTCGATCCTCGCCCCAAAACTGCCGGGATCGCGCTTGCTGCATTGGCTCTCCGCGGCGTTCTCCGCTTCGCTCTACCTGCTGACGACGCGCGAGCGTTACGACGCCATTGTCGTCAGCTCGCCGCCGATCACGCTCGCCTTCCCAGCACTGGCCGGCGCCGCGCGGCATCGTGCCCGGCTCATCGTCGACATCCGCGACGTCTTTCCCGACATCGGCGTCTCGATGGGGGTTTGGAAGAAAGAGAGCCTCGTCGTACGGCTCATGGAGCGGCTTGTCCGCCGCCTCTACCGCCGGGCCGATCTCGTGGTCGTCGTTACCGCACAAGGCATATCGCAGATCGCCGCACGCGGCATCGACCGCGATCGGATCATTTTGGCGCGCAATGCTTACGAGCGAGATGCACTGGTCTCCGATCTTCCGCCGCATGCCGGCAGCGGTGATGGCTTTACGGCGGTGTACGCGGGAAATCTGGGATTGACGACAGACGTCGACGTGCTGGTCGACGCGGCGGCGCTGGTCGCCGGCGAGGGTATCACGATCGAGATCATCGGGGACGGCGCTCAGGGTACGCGTCTGCGGGAACGGGCCGCCAACGAAGGCGTGAGCAACTTGCGCATCAAGGGCAGCTTCCCTCGCAGTGAGGCGCTCGCGATGATTGCGGAGGCCGACGTCTCCGTGATTCCATTGCGCAAAGGTCTCACGGAAAGCATTCCGACGAAGCTCTACGATTCGCTTTCGGTCGGCTGTCCGGTCGTGATCGTCGCCGAAGGGGAGGCGGTCGAAGAGGGCTCTTCTCTGGGGGCACTGTGCTCACCGGCCGGTGATGCGGGCGCCTTAGCGGCGCTCCTTCGTCAGCTCTCGCTGCTCGACAAGAGCGCTTTACGCAAGATCGGCGACGACGGCAAGTCTCGTCTGAGCGAGCGCCCAGATCGTTCGGCCATCATGTCCGCGCTCGTCGGGCGGATCGCCGCTCTCTGCTGAGAGCGCGCCGCAACGTTGCGCAGCAGCGCCAGCATTGCGAAGATCAGCCATGCGTACTTGTACTGGAAGAGGTCGATGAACATCGACACCACAACGATCGCTAGCAGGCTGGCCTCGAGTACGAGGCGATAGTCGTAATACTCGCTGCCCGGCTCGATCTTGCGCAGCGAGCGGAACTGAGCGACAAAGAACCACCCGATCAGTGCGAGCCCGATAACTCCCGTTTCGACCAGATAGTGCATGACGAGGTTGTGCGCGGGGCTATCCCAACCGAACGGATACGGCTGATGCGTCACGAGGTAGAACATGTCGAAGGCCGCAGGAAAGTTGCCGATTCCATATCCCTGGAGCGGCCGGTGCTTCGCCGCTTCCAGCGCAACGGCCCAGATCGAGGTGCGCCCGGAACCGCCGGTGTCTGCCGCCGAGGCGAAGCGGAGAAAGACCGACGTCTGTACGGTTGCCGCGAACGCGGCGAGTACGCCTAGCCCCACGGCTAGCGTGACCCGATAACGCGAACGTATGAAGTAGTACGCCGCGATCAGCAGCAGCGCCGTGATGCCCTCGCGCGATCCGCTCAGCAGAATGGCGAGCAATATCAAGCCCAGCCCCCCGATACAGGCGAGGCGCCCGATCAGCTTTCGGCCGCGCAGTGCCCACATCGCCAAGACGGCGGCCGGAAAGATCAGTGCGTCGGCAAAGTGGTTGGGGTCGATATCGTATTGGCCTACGTGAATGACCAAGCGACGGTTGGCGAGGGCCACCTGTGAAAGGCTCGAGTCGTGGTAGAACATATTCGCGCCGTAAGCCGCCGCACAGACGCCGCCCACGACGACGAGCAGCAGTAAAATCCGAAACTGTTTCGGGCTGACGGGATACATGCTCACGACCGCATAGAGCAGCATCAGGCCCGCCAAGGTCGACATCATTTGCAGCGCGACCTTTTGATCGATCGCCCAGAGCGTCGTCGCAAGCAGCCAGAGCGCAAGGGCGCCCATGACGCGCAGGGGGGCAGCCGAGAACGAGATGAGATTACGGCGCGCGAGCCACAGCAGCACGAAGGCGCCGGCGACGATGCCCAGCAGCTTCGTTACCGTTCCGAACGACCCGGTGCTGAGCAGATTGTCGAACGGCACGAGCAGCGCGTAGAATCCAAAGAGCACTTGGAGCGGCCAGCGCAGGGCGACGTACAGGGCTGCGGGAACGAGCAAGAGCGCGATCGACCCGAAGGTCGCCATGCTTGGGCCGTAGAGCAGCACGAAGATCGATCCAATGCCGATCGCCGCGACCGCGGCTAGCGCCGCCCGCGGGGCGAGTCCTGACGAGTTAATTGCTGCCGTGCCCAACGCTCCTATTATAAGGCGCGCGTAGCGCGGGATCGAGAAGCAAAGGTCCCAAGCAAAGGGACCAAGGATTGATTGCAGGCGGCGCGCTCACACGTAGACTAGCAGCGTGGCCCATGGGTTCTGGCCGTGGCAGCTTCTGTTTGCCATGGCTCTCAACTGCGTCGTCCAAGCGCTGGCGATCGCCGCCTATGCGGCGCGCCTAGCAGGCGCGCGCTCGGGGCGTGTCGCGACGGCGATATCGCTCTTCAACATCTTCGCGACCAGCAGCCGGTTCGCGCAGATGTTCTATACGCCGATGCTCGGCGCTCTCTCCGACCGCGCCACCGTCGCCTCGCTGAGCGTCTACCAGTGGCAGCTGCGCTCGATCGTCTTCGCGGGAACCGTCGGCTCGGTCATCGGTACGCTCGCGATTCCTACGTTCGTGATGCTCTACATGCGCGCGATTCGGTCGCTAGAGCGAAACGGCAGCATACCGAAGGCCGCGCTTGCGATGTTTCGGCCGGCTACCGTTGCGGCCGTCGTCGGCGAGGTGAAGTTCGGCGTTGCAACCCGCTGGCGCGACATCTCGTTTAAGAACGTCCCCAAGGACATCCTCGTCCTCAACGTGCTGGTCACCGCCGTCTACGGCGTCGGCATCGTCGCGGCCGCCTATGCCAGCGTCCTGCAGCCGCAGGCCGCGCGCACCGCGGTGCTCTCCAGCGGACTCGTCAACGGATTCGCGACGATCGCATACAACATCATCGTCGATCCGGCCTCAGCCTTGCTCACCGACCGGGCGGTGCGCGGCGATCGCAGCGTCAACGACGTCAAAGCCTTAGTAACGGGCCTTTCGTTGACTTCGATTTTGGGTATGCTCTGCTCGCAAGCCATCCTCATACCGGCCGCGATGGTGATCGAGTTCGGGGCCAAGGCCATCTCCGGGCGTTAGCCGAGGACGCACTTTAGTGGACGCTCTGCACCTTGGGGAGTTTGATAACGTCGAAATCGCCCAGTTTTATCTGTGAGAGCACCGATAGATCCGAGCCGCTCCATGAATTGTTGCCGTACTGGTCGTTGGAAAAGTAGAGGCCGTTGCTGCTGGAACCCGTGTCGGCGAGGTAGACCCCGTAGCTCTTCATTGCGTTGGCCACCATCGTTGCCTGCGGTCCCCAGCCGGAGGTGTTGAACGAAGCCTTCAACCGCAGGCGTGCACCGTAGGGCAGCTGATACGAGCTCGATCCATAAAAGGCCAACCGATCCGTGTCGCTGGCGGGCGCAACGAACTGATATTCCGCGACTGTGTGCGCGATCGCCGTCCAGTCCAAGGCGTGCGCGATGGCGCCCGACTGATAATCCTCCCAGCGCACCATTCCCCCGAAAAGCGAGAGGCCGGAAGCCATCGCCGATGGCGTCCCCGCCGGCATCGGCTTGAAATGGCTGCGGAGTTGCCAGTTGGCACCGCAATAGGCACTAAGCCCCCCCGATCCGTAGGTCGTGCTGTAGGATTCGTACACGCGGCAGCTGTGCGTTTGTACGACCAGCGCGTGATGATCGCTCGTCGGCTCGATGAAAAAATTCGAAATCCACGGGTAGGGCACTGGGAACTGGTGGTATTTGACCTTTGGCTGAACCGTGAGCAACGGCGTCTTCTTATCCGCAAGGTTGATTTGCTCGTTGCCGGTCGAAGCGTAGAAGCCGGCGGTGTTTCCCGCCTGGATCATCGAGTCGATGTAATCGGCGCTGTGCTTGTCGACTCGGGCGTTTGTAATGACGTCGTTATACGGATGACCTTTGAACGCCGGGCAGCCGTAAAAGGTCGATAAGTTCGGCCGCAGCGCCGCAGCGGACGCCGCCCCAGCGGGCGTCACCGCGGGCGTGATGCCCCCCGAACAGGCCCCAAGGGCAAGCGACGCCATAACCGCAGAGCAATATGAAAAACGAAGGGTGCCTCGCAAGTCCAATCTCCCCCCAACATCCGGCGCGATGGGCCGGACGAAGGGCACCCTTCGACAACCAGTACGAAAGTACCATTTCGGATGGGACGAAAGTCCCGCTCGGCGGCCCCTGGCACCCAGCGCCGCCGAGCGCTAAGCGACCCTTAGTTCGTGTCCAGCGGCTCGTTCGAGGGAGGCTGGTGTTCGAAGAACGACCTCGAGTATTTCGCCGGAATTTGCTTGAACGGCAGCGGGCTTTGGCTGAAGTTGAACATATCGGTCATGCTGTTCGCGCGCTGATCGGTCGTGCCGAGGCTGCCGAGACTCCATACTTGCTCGACGAATTTGACGATGCTGCCGAACTCGTACTGCGTATGCGAAACGTTGTTAGGTATAGCGTATGGGGAAACGACGATCATCGGCACCCGGAATCCGAGCCCCGCGTAGTCGAGCTGCGGCGGAGCTACGTGATCGTACCAGCCGCCCCAGTCGTCCCACACGATGATAATCGCGGTCGAGTTCCAGTACTGGCTCTTGCCGATCGCGTTGACCACTTGCGCGATCCAGGAAGGGCCCGTGTCGCGCGGGGCGAGACCGGAGTGATCCGAGTTTGCCCCGTCGGGGATGACCCACGAAACCGAGGCTAAGCGGCTCGCCTTAATGTCCTTAAAGATATTCTTCTCCGGAGAAGAAATGTTCGCCGTCCACTCCGGCCCGTTTCGTACCGGATAGATGACGTCGAACGCGTCCCAGTAGTCGCCGGCAAGTCCCCCGCCGTTCAGCGGCGGGGTGTAGTACTTCCACGAAACCGATTTAGCATCGAGCAAATCGCGCAGCGTGTTGTAGGAGCCGGACGGCGGAAACTGGTTCGAGCACGGAAACGGCCCGTCTTGGATATACTTGTTTTGCTCGGTCAACATCGGTACGGTCGTTCCCGCCGGTGCGTCGCAGCCCCACGGCCCGTGAGACGGGAAATCGAAGAGGCTTTCGCTGCTGGTAACGGCGCTGTCGCCGCGGATGAGATCCTGATGCCCCGTGAAGCTCCCGCTCGTTTCGGTTGGATACATGTGGTCGGCGAGGCCGTAGGTACTGGCCAGCGTCCAGTACGGGGCGATCTGCTTGGGATTGACGTAGGCGTAAGCGCACTTCGGGCAGGGGTGCGAGTTAGCCCACACCTTGTTCCAGCCGTCCATATTTCCGTTGTCGTAGTCGACTTCAAACGCCTGATGGCTATTATCCAACGCTTTGGGGCTATAGAGCCTTGTCTCCGTGAGCTTAATCGTCTTCCCCGTACTCATCTTTCCGGTCGTTGCCCCATCTGCATTGGGGAACGTCGCGAAGAGATTGTCGAAGCTGTGGTTCTCCTGCACCATGATGACGACGTGTTGGATTTGGCCGATCGAGCCGGTGTGTCGTTTGACGTTCGTTTGATCTGTTGCGGTTGAAGGCACGGCCGAAACGCCGCCGAGGCTTGGATTTGCGCCGCACGCGCAGAGTGCCGCGGAGGCGATGAGGCCGGCAGTTGTTGTTACGAAAGAATTATAGCGTCTCAAAGTGCTGTAAACTTTGATCGCGTCGCCCGGCTATCCCGCAGTCGAAGCGCTTGGAGGCAAAAATTGAGGCTTCCGACCTATAGGTCTATTTCGTTTTTTAAGGCGCTACCCTTGTCCCTTAATGTGAGCCGAAAGCCTCAATTTTGGGCATTTTCGCAATTTCGCACGGGAATTCGCGAGGCGCCGCAGCGAACCGAAACGCTTATGAAATCGCGGTATTTACTTTTCTGCGCCTTAGCTGCCGCCTTAACTGCCTGCAGCGGTGCAAACTCTTCGCCAGTACCGGTAACGCCGGCGCAATCGCTTCAAGCAGCGCACTCGAATGCTCATCGGAACACGTCGGGCAGCATCTCGCACGTCGTAATTGTGATTCAAACCAATCGCAGTTTCGATAATCTCTTTGCGACGTTTCCCGGCGCCGACGGCACGACGAACGGACTGATGCCCAACGGCCAAACCGTGGCGCTGACAAAGAGCAAGCTCTACACTCGAAAGCTCTATCAGAACAGCCGGGCGGCCTTCAAGGTCGATTACGACAACGGGCAGATGGACGGCTGGAGTAAGGTCTGGGTCAGCCGTAAGCCGTGCCCCAAGTGTGCGTATCAGTACGTCGACCCGGCCCAGGTTCGCCCATATTGGGCGATGGCCAGGCAATACGTGCTGGCCGATCACATGTTCCCAACGGAGAACAGCGGAGACTTCAGCTCCCACCAAGACCTCATCCGCGGCAGCTCCGCGATTAACGCCGACGAAAGCATGGTCGACTTCCCCAGCCACGGGCCGTGGGGCTGCGACGCACAGAGCGGCACAACGGTTCCGGTCGTCACCAGCGCGGGGCAGTACATCAAGAAAGGGGTGTTCCCATGCATGACTTACAGCACGCTTGCAGACCTCCTCGATGCGAAGTCCCTCTCTTGGAAGTACTACGCACCCCCGCTCTTTGACGGGGGCCTCGCAGGGGCATATTGGAACGCCTTCGACGCCGTCAGCGGGGTTCGGCACGGCCCGGACTGGGGCAACGACGTCTCGATGCCGGAGACGAACTTTTTCAGCGACCTCGCCGGCGGTTCGCTCGCGAACGTCACGTGGATATCCCCAAACGACCAGAACTCCGACCATGCCGGTTTCGACAAGTCCGATAAGGGGCCGGCGTGGGTTGCAAAGATCGTCAACGCCGTCGGCAAGAGCAAGTTCTGGAACTCGACCGCCGTCATCGTCGTCTGGGAGGACTGGGGTGGCTGGTACGATCACGTGGCGCCGCCGCAGCTGGACTACGCCGGCCTCGGAATGCGCGTACCGATGATCGTCGTCTCGCCGTACGCGAAATCCAGCTACGTCTCCCACACTCAGTACGAATTCGGCAGCATCATCCGCTTCGTCGAAGACAACTGGAATCTGGGACGGCTCGGCACGACCGATACTCGCGCCACGAGCATCGGCGACGTCTTCGATTTCACGCAAAAGCCTCGCAAGTTCAATCGCATCCCGGCGAAATAGGCGACCGGCGGCTCTCCGGCAACGGGGAGCCGCCGGCTTGATTCTAACCGCTCGGCGAGAAGGTGCGCTCCCGAATCCGAACCAATCAACGCTTGAGTGTACCGTCTTTTCGTTGGGCTCGCCGCCGCGGCAGTTTTGGCCGCGTGTACTCACTCAGACTACATGCCCAACGTCATTCGGTTGAGCCCCAACGGCACCGCGAGCAATCCCGCGCCGGAGTCAATCCAATCGTCCTTCACGCTAACGGCGGTTGAAGACGGTTACACCGGGGAGTTCACCGCCGACACAACCCACGGAGAGTGCTGGGTGGTTCAATCGCCGGTGACGACGGGCGGCGCGTGGACGGTCGTGCCGCAAGGCCTCACGTGCTCGAAACTCGATACCGAGCAGATCCAAGTAAAAGACACCAACGGTAACTCCGCCGTCACCTACATTCGCTCGACGAAGTAGGGCCTAAACGGGGCCTCACACTTTTTTTACTCCGAGCATTTATCGTGCGTTCCAGATAAGTATTCCAACACGTTATGAGGAGAATGCACGAAAAGATGTTCAGAAAATCTTCACTAATTGCGGCCGTCCTGGGGGCGGCGCGCTTGCCGCATGCGGCGGCGGTGCCGGCGGGTCGAACGCCGCATCGTACGGCGGGCTGCCGCCGCCGAGCCCACCGCAAAATGCGAACCTGCCGGTAAAGCAAACCGTTGCCGGCGCACCGGCCTTCGTCAGCGCTTCTAATCATCGAACGCTCTATTTTCTCGATGTCGACACTCCGACGGGCGGCAAATGCACCGGCGGCTGCCTGACCACCTGGTTCGTAAATGCTCCGAACGCCGCCGCGAGTTCGGCAGGCAGCTTTACGATCGTCACTCGTTCGGACGGGACCGGGATGCAGTGGGACTACAAGAACCACCCGCTCTACACGTACGCGGGCGACTCGGGCCCGGATCAAGCCAACGGCGAAGGCATTCCCTTTGCCGGCGGGCACTGGCACGTGGCGCGCCCGGCGTAAGCGCGGGCGAGTAGACTCTTCGGCGGAACGCAGCAATGCTCGGCGAAGCGTATCGAGCAGCATCCCAGGCAGGAGGATATCGAGATGATCGTAGCTGCGTTCACCGCGCTCTTACTCGCGGTTGCGCCGGCGAGCCAGACGGCCACCGGCATTCCGCTCGACGCACCGTGGAAGGTGACAATCTACGATCTCGCCCGCGCGAAGTTCCATCATCCGGCTTGGGGGTGGCAGCACTCAGAGCGCAACTATCGCGTCGCACTGGAACTGGCGCAGGGCGACGGTTTGAAAGTCGATACCGACGTACTCTTCGCCGCGGCGTTCCTGCACGATATGGCGGCCTTCATGCCGTGCCCCGGCAAGAAGCTCGAGCACGGCGAGTGCGCCGCGCAGGAGAGCGGTGCGATCCTGCGCGCTGCCGGTTTTCCGATGGAAAAGTTCCCCGCCGTGCAAGCGGCCGAGCGGGGCCACATGTACTACAGCGATCCCGGAAAGCAGCCCGAAGCGATCGTTCTCCACGATGCCGACTCACTCGATTTCTTGGGTGAGATCGGTGCCGCGCGGATGATCTCGCTGACCGGCGAGACCGCCGAAAGCTTCGCGCCGGCGGTCAAAACGCTGCGAACCTTCGTCAAAGAGATTCCAGCCCGGCTGATTACCAGGACGGCACAGCGCATCGGGGCGCAGCGCGCCGCAGAGCTCGCGCGGTTCCTCGACGACCTGCAGACCGAAACGTTCGACGGAAAGGCGATGTAGGCTAGCGGCCCGGAACTCGCTGTACTCTGTGCAGCGCGACGACGTCGAAGTCGCTGATATGAATTGCGTCGAGCGATGCCAAATCGCGCCGGTCCCAACGGTTTGTTCCGTCGAGCGCCAACGCGTTGTAGAGCTCGTTGCCGCGCGCCGTGTCCGCTAAGTAGATGCCGTAGGTTTTCATCGCGCGCGCGATCGCGGCGCTCTGCGGACCGAAGCGCGAAACGTCGAAGGACGATCGCAGCCGCAGCCGCGCCCCGTAGGGCAGTTGATAGGCGTCGCTGCCTTTGAACGCGATGCCCTCGGCATCGCTCGCGGGCGAAACGAAGCTCCACTGCGCGACGGTTCCGGCCGGGGCCGCCCACACGAGCGCGTGGCGTACCGCGCCGCCGGCGACCTCCTCCCAACGCACCATTCCGCCGTACAGCGATAGGCCCGAGGACATCGCCGAGGGTGTGCCCGGCCGCAAAGGTGCGAAAGGCTCGCGCAAGCTCCAATTCGCGCCGCTGTACGCCGAGAGCACGCCGTTGGCGAAGCTCGTATTCCACGCTTCGTAAACGCGGCAACTCTGGGTTTGAACGACGATCGAATGCGCGTCGCTCAGCGGTTCGATCCGGAAGTTTTGCTGCCACGGATAGGGGCTGGGAAACTGGTGGTACGCAACCTTGCGGGCAACGGTCAGCAGAGGAGTGCGGCCGTCGGCGAGGTTCACGAATTCTACCGGATCGGGCGCAATCCAGAAGCCGCCCGAGTTGCCGGCCGAAACCATCGACGCAATGTAGCGCCGGCTGTTGCGATCGGCCGCCGCGCCGAGCACCGGCTTCGTGTAGGTATTATTCCTGCCGAAAAGGCCGCAGGCCGCCAGCGCGGCCGCCGAGACTGCTATCACCGGATTATCGCTCCTTCTCTTTGCAGCTTTGGGCAAAGCCGCGCCGCGCTCATTCGACCCAAACGCCCCGGCTTGTCGCGACGACCGTCCCGCCGAGCGTGTCGAAAGACCCACTCGCAGCTCTCGTATGTGGGAGAGAATGCTGTTAACGATGGTCCGAGCGACCGTGCGAAGTTCGTCGTTTTTGAGGTATTCTTAACGAGAAAAAGCGCTCGCCAATGAAAGGTTGGCCCGCAACGCTATGGGAACCTCGCCACATCTCGGCTTCGTGGAGCTTTACGACAAGGCCACTTCGCGCGTTACGGTCCTCGACCAAACGACGCTGCGTGAGATCTGCCACGCCCCGTTACGATTAAAGGCCGACCGGCGCAACGGCGCCGCGGGCCGGCTCGTTGATGCCGTCCTTGCGGAGTTTCCGACCGTCTCCAAAGTCGTCGTTGTCGAGAGCGCTTGCATTCTGGCGCCTGCAGCGAGCCGGCGGGAGCCTCGCGTGCCATTCTACGTGCAGTCCCGGCCGGCGGCGCTGGCCGATGCGGCCCCCAGCACTCTGGAGCGCTTCGTACTCATCGATTTCGCGGGGAGGGGAACGCTTTCACTCGTGACCCGTGCCGGCGGGGCTCGCAGCGCACGCATCCGTCCCCATGAGTCGAGCCTCTGCGAGCTTTTGCAGGTGGAAAACCTCGCACGGCTCGAGGCACGCGCCCTGCCTCAAGACGCGGCCGAACGCGTCGCGAGTCTGCTGAGCGCGCCGCTGCGAATCGCTCGCGACTTCGGCTACCGCACGGCGGTCATCGCAGCGTCAGAACACGTCGGCGCCGAACTCGCGCGCCGCATTGCAGCGTGCATCGAGGCACTCGGCCGCGAAGGCTGTTTTCCCGTCGCCGTCCTCACCGAAGAAGCCGTCCGCCGAGGAACGATTGCCGCGCTCGCGCCGGCCCGCGCGCAAAACCACGTGCGAACGAGCGTTTCGGATGCGGCGACGTCGTTGTCGATGCACGCAACGCGCGAGGTTGCGTACACCGTTACGCAATTGACGTCGCCGGTCTTCGACGCACAGACCACGGCCTTCGCCGATCTGGTCGGGAGACGCCCTCTGCTGCTGGCCGTGGACGAGCGCATCGACGCACTCTACGGAGCGCAGCTGCGCGCCTATGCCGCGCGCTATCTCAACGTCTTCGGGATCATCACGCTCAAGGCGGGCGAGTCAAACAAGGATCTCCGGCAGGTCGAGCGCGTCTGCCGGGCGGCGATCGCCGCGGGGCTTCCGCGCGACGGCGTCATCGCCGGCGTCGGCGGCGGGGTCGTTCTCGATATCGCCGGGACGGCTGCGGCGCTCTATCGCCGCGGGGTCGCTTTCGTGCGGATCCCGACGACGCTGCTCGGCATGGTCGACGTCGCCGTCGGGATCAAACAAGGCGTAAATTTCAGCAGACACAAAAACCTTCTCGGAACCTTTTACCCGCCGCTCGGCGTCCTCAACGACGCGGCATTTTTGCGCACCGCGCCGCCTCGCGAACTCGCCTGCGGCGTCGCCGAGATCATCAAGATCGCCGTTGCGGCAGATGCCGAACTCTTCGAGCTCTTGGAAGACCACCTCGAGGAGCTGCTGCGTTCCTCATTTCAGTCGCCGAGCGCAATCGCGCGCGAGGTGCTCGACCGCTCTGCGGCGGCTATGATGGTAGAATTGGCGCCCAATCTCTACGAAGACAACCTCAAACGTGCGGTGGACTTCGGGCACTCCTTCAGCCCGACGCTCGAGATACGCAGCAACTACCGCCTGCAGCACGGCGAGGCGGTCGCGATCGACATGCTGCTTTCGACGGCGATTGCCGTGCGCCGCAGGCTCTGCCCCGTATCGCTGCTCGAACGAATGGCGGCGCTGTACGACGTTGCCGGGCTTCGCGCGACCGATGACTCGTGCACGGTAAAGCTGCTCACCGAAGCGCTCGACGAGGTCAAAGCGCATCGCGGCGGACAGTTAAACTTTCCGATACCCGTCGCGGTCGGAAAATGCGGCTTCTTGCAGCGCGTCGAGGCCGACGAGTGCCGGGCCGCGCTTGCCGCGGTGGCCAGAGCTTCGGCTGCAAGCACGCCGGCGGCCAGTTAGCAAACCGGCGCCGTGCCCGTCATTGCGGTAGACGCCGGAGGTACGCACCTTCGATTGGCGGTGGCGAGCGACGACGGAGAGCTCCACTCCTACGCGCGCCGAAAAATCAGCAACTTTCACCCCGCGGCAAACGGCGCGGAGTTGTGGGAATCGATCCTCGATTCGATCGCCGGCTACGTGCGCGACGCGAGCCGCGACAACGATACCGGCGACGCCATCGCTTTTTCGGTCCCCGGGCCGGTCGTCGCGGGTTGCCGCCTTCTCGCCGCACCCACGATCCTGGGAGCGCGGGCCGGCCCGATTCCCGACATCGCCGGCGAGCTGCAGTCGCGAACCGGGCGCCGCGTGCACTTGATCAACGACGTTTCCGCGGCGGCGTGGTATCTCTCGCAACGCCTCGACGCCGAGCGCTTTTTCGTGGTGACGGTCAGCAGCGGAATCGGCGGCAAACTCTACGATCGCCGCCACCCCGACCGCGTCCTCGATACCGGCTTCGCCGGAGAGATCGGCCATATCGTCGTCGATACGTCCCCCGAGGCCCCGGCGTGCGACTGCGGCGGCCGCGGGCATCTCGGCGCGATCTCGTCGGGGCGCGGCACGCAGCGGCTGGCGCGGCGCATGGCGCGCGCACAACCCGCGGCCTTCGCGAGCTCGCGGATCGCTCGGCGCGACGGCGCCGGACCCGCCGAGATCACCAACGAAGAGCATCTGATCCCCGCGGCGCTTGCGGGCGACGCCTGGGCGCTCTCGATAATTCGCACGGCGGCGCAGCCTTTGGCTCGAGTCCTCTCCTCGCTCGTAGCCGCGGCCGGCCTCGATCGCATCGTCGCGATCGGAGGTTTTGCGCAGCGGCTCGGCCCGGTCTATCACGACGTGCTCGGCGCGCAGCTCGTCGAGCTATTGGGCTCGCAAGCGTTCCCGCTCTGGCGCAGCGGCAGCCTTACCATTTACGACGAAATCGAGGATGTCTGCTTGGCCGGCGCGGCCGCCTTTTACCGCGCGCGGTGCGAGGCCGTTCGTTGAAGATCGCGATCGTCGGGGGCAGCGCGGCCAGCACGCCGGCGCTCTTCATGACGCCCGAACTGCGTTCGCTCGCGCCCGAGCTCGACGTTACGCTCATCGGGCGCTCGGAAGAGCGGCTTAGCGCGGTACGGCGCGCCATCGACATCCTATCCGGCGAACGGGTTACGTCGCGGTGCGCGAGGGATTTTGCCGATTTGCAGGGTACCGACGTCGTGATTCTACAGGCGCGATACGGCGGCTACGACGCCCGCGCGCGCGATGAGTCCTTTCCCCTGCGTCACGGCCTGTGCGGCGACGAAGGGCTCGGACCGGGAGGCTTCGCGGCGGCCTGGCGGTCGTGGCCGCAACTGTCGCGGGCGCTCGAAGAGATCCACCGGCGCTGCCCTCGCGCGAAGATTCTGCTGATGACCGCGCCGTTGAGCCTGCTCGTGCGATGCGCGCTCTCGGCCTTTCCGTCGCTCGACGTCGCGGGCATCTGCGAGCTGCCGTGGGTTACCCTGTGCGCGGCCTGCGCGTCGCTGCGCGCTCCCGTTGCACGCGTCACCTTCAGCTATGCCGGCGTCAATCACCTCGGATGGTTCGACGACGTATCGGTCGACGGCACGAGTCTCGTCGCACAGTACGCGGCGACGTGCGACGACGCTTCCTTTCCGACGAGCCGGCTGATTCGCGCCGTGAGCGCGATTCCCTTAAAATATCTCAGCCTGCACTACGAACCCGACGTTACGCTGCGCCGGCAGCGCAGCCAGCCTTCGCGCGCGACCGAACTGGCGTCAATCCAGCAAGAGGCGCTAAAGGCTTTTGCCGCAGCCGGTCGCGAGGAGATCGTCGAAGCGCTCGCGCGCCGGCCGACTCCGTGGTATTCGGATGCGGTCGCTCCGTACGTCGGTGCGCTCGCGGGCCTGCCGGTTTCGACGACGTTCTTTCTCTCGCAGCGCAACGAAGGATATCTGCCGTTTTTAGCTGCTGAGGACGTTCTCGAGCAGCCTTTCGTTTTCGAAGACGGAGTCCGAATGCGGTTGGAGAGACGCACGAACCTCGCCCCGCGGATCCTGCAGACGCTCGAGCATTTCGTACGGTACGAGCGTCTGGCGGCGCGGGCGGTGCTCGCAGCGCGGATCGGCGACTGCGCGAACGTTCTTGCGGAGCACCCGTGGCTGGAGGGCCGCGGCGTCGACGTCGACGCGCTGAGCGCCGACCTGCTCGCCGCGGTTTAGAATGAATCCGAAGGTTATCTAGACCGCTTCTGCCGGTACGAGATTTCGCCGATAGTAATCGAGAAGGTCGGTGAGGCTTCGCGCTAACGAAACGCTCGGTGCGTAGCCGGCGGCGCGCAGCCGCTCGATGCTCGCGAAGGCGCGCGGCATATCCGAGGCTCGCGAATAGGTTCGCTCGACCGTTACCGTCGCGCGCAGCTGCGCTGCGTCGAGCAGCGCTCCCAAAATCTCGCCGATCGGCGTTGCGACGCCGCCGGCCACGTTATACGTTCCGCGTACCCGGGGCTCGCGGGCGAGGATCGCAAGCGCGCGTGCGACGTCGCGCACGTCGATAAAGTCTCGAGCCGTGGACAGGTCGCCGGCCTCGAGCCGGGCGGGCGCGGCACCGGCACCGATGGCGGCGATCTGCGAGGCAAACCGTCCCGCGACGTGACGTTCGTCCTGTCCGGCACCAACGATGTTGAAGATCCGCGCAACGACGACCGGCAGCCCTCGCTGCGCTGCCAAGATGCGCACGGCGTGTTCTTGGGCAAGCTTGCTGACGGCGTAGTAATCGCAGGGCTCGCACGGCGCGTCTTCACCCAACGGGAGCACCGCCGGCCGGCCGTACACCGATCCGCTCGAGCCGACGACGATTCGTTCTACCCGCGGGGCCGCGTCCGCGACGGCCTCCAAAAAGTCGATGGCTCCCTCGACGTTGGTACCGAACAAGTGGCTCGGCGCGTCGTCGCGCAAGCCCGATGCCAAGTGGAAGATCCGGTCGGGCTGAAACTTATGCAAGATCGTGCGAAGCGCCGCACGGTCGCGGATATCCGCCTGGTAGTAACGGTAGCGTACGTCGCTTGCCGCAGCCGCGAGTCCGCTGGGGAGCGGTGCCGAAACGCGCTCGCCGCCCAGCGTCACTTCGTGCGTAAACGTGCCGCGAACCGGCGAGCGCCCGAGGCCGGCAATCTCGAGGCGCGGATCCGCAGCGAGCAGCTCGGCGACGAGATATCTACCCGCGAAACCCTGCGCGCCGGTAACCAAAGCCCGCTTCATGCAGCCGCCGGCGCAGCGACGCCTGCGAAGATCGCTTCGAGGCGGCGCGCCATCTGTACGTCGGTATAATTTGCGAGGTAGCGCTGCCGAGCCGTCTCGCCGAGCCGCGCCGCGAGCGACGCGTCTTGCAGCAGGCGTGCGAGTGCGTTCGCCAGCGCGGCAGCATCGTCCGGAGGAACGACGAGTCCCGATTCTCCGTCGCCGACCATCGTCGGAATGCCGGCGATCGCCGTTACGACGGCTGGTTTCCCAAGCGCCATGCCCTCGATGATCGCCTGCGGCAGCGACTCCTGCGTCGAGGCGTGCACCTGCACGTCGATGCCTCGATAAACATCCCCCACGGGACCCGGATATTCGACGAAATGCACCCGCCCGCGCAGACCAAGCTCGGCGGTGCGAGCGTGCAGGGCCCGCTCGTAATCGAACCACCCGCGAGCGTAGCCGCAGATCAGGAAGTGAAGGTTTGGATCGGCTCTGCTCAAGCGCTGCGCCGCATCGAGCAAGACCAGGTGACCCTTGCGCGGCGTGAGCGACGCAACTTGTCCGATCACGCGGACCTTTGGGTCGAGCGGAATGCCGAACCGCGCGTGCATCTCTTCGCGGCTGTGCTGCGTCTGCGGCGGCGCGATCCCATTAGGGATGACGGCGACGCTCCGGCGACGCAGCAGCTTACGCCGAACTAGCTCCGCCACCGCTTCGGAGTCGGTGACGATCGCCGAGGCCGCGGTGAACATCGCCGACTCGGAGCCGCGCCACACCCAGAGCGGGCGAAAGACTTCCAAACCGTAGGTGGTGGCGACGACCGGGCGCTTGCACAAAACCGCGGCGGCGATCCCGATCTGATTTGCAGTACCGGTGTGCGTATCGACGACGTCGATCCGGTTCTCCCGAATGTAGCCGCGCAGCTTCGCGAGCGTTCGCGTCAGGCGGGGAACGGAGCGCACCACCTTTACGGCGCTACCATGCGCGCTGCCGAGTTCCGGGGCTTCCTCGCCGAGGTCGTCGATGGCAATTCCCGCCGCCGCAAAGTGGGGGCGCAGGCTGCCGAGGCTGCGTTCTCGCTGCGCGTCGGGCACCTTGAGCGTGAGCACCCGCTGATCGAAACGTTCGCGATCGATGCTTTTCGATAGGCTCAGCAAGCGGCACTCGGCGCCGCCAAAGTAGAGCGAATTGATTACCGAGAGAACGCGCAGCCGGTTCACGGGAGGGTCAGGCCAAAAAACTCGGATTGCCGCGACTCAACGAGATCGCGCGCGCGAAGCAGCGCCGGCACGTCGTTGATGTCGATCCAAGGCTCGTTGTGGGTAAACGCGCCAACCGATTCGCCATTTGCCGTCAGCACGGCAAAAAGGTCGCTGGCTCCGGTCAGCCGCCCGGGGGGAATCGCGGCGCAGGCGCGCCTCGACAGCGCGCAGGTGCCGCTGGAGACCTGCATCGTGAGGGCCGGCTTCTCGGCGTACTCTCGGATCCGATTGCCGTCGAGCGCCAAACGGCCGAACGGAATTTGAAACGCCTCACGATGCGTCGCTATCGTCATCGCAAAGCCTTCGAGTTCGTGGTACTCGACGAGGCGCCGCGGATCGATCGAGGCAAGGTTGTCGACGTACAGCACCAGCACGTTGTCGGCCTCACCGACGACCTCGCGTGCCGCGCCGATATTCCCCAGCGGCGTCTCTTCGAGGAACAGCTCGACGCTCGCGCCGCGCAGCGCGGCCTGCGGCGCAACCGAGGTTGCGACGAACTCCGAGATTTCGGGCTCGTTCTGGCTCACGGCGACGACGATATCGTGGAAACCGTTGCGCATGAGCAAACGGACGTTCCACTCCAAAAGCGTGACGCCGCGAATTCGCGCGAGGGCCTTGTGGGGCGTGCCCGCGACGGCGCGCATTCGTTGCGACCTGCCCCCAGCCATAATGAGGCCCCGGGTGAAGCCCATGCCCAATTCTATACGGAGGGAGCGGAAAGCAAAGGGGCTTTCGGTTCAGGCCCCGTGACCTCGGGCACATGGTCCAGCCGGCCCCGCTGCGAAACCTAACCGGCGTGTCAGATTCGGCGCTGGGCCGGCGGATGGCGGCTCGCCTCACTGCGGTGCGCGAACACGTCCGCTATGAGAACGCCCACGACCTTGAGGCGATCCTGCAGACGTTCGGGGAATCCGCCGGCTACGATGACGAGGCCTGGAACGAACACCACGCCGGGCGCGACGGGGTGCGGTCCTACTACGAAGGGCTGCTGCGCAGCGTCCCGGACCTCTTCATCGACTTGCGCCACGAATACGTCACTTCGGAACAGGTAATACTCGAGGTCGTGATCCGCGGTACTCACCGCGGAACGTGGCGCGGGCTTCCCGGAACCGGCCGCACCGTCGCGATACCGCTGTGCGCCGTCTTTAGCTTCGATGCCCAGGATCGCCTGACCGGCGAACGAGTCTACTACGATCGCGCAACGGTGCTCAAGCAGCTCGGAGTCTTTCACGAACCGGAGACGTTCGCGGGCCGCTTGGCGACCGTCGTCGCCCATCCCTTAACGATCGCGCGAATCACCGCCGGCGGCATCGTTCGGAGGCTCGCGGGAGTGATCTCGCGCCGCTAACGTGATGGGCTTTGCCAACGGAAGTGACGCGGAGATCGAGAGCGGCGCCGTGCGGCTGGCGGCGCTCGCGAACTCAATCGCTTGAGGCGATCGTGCGGTTGACCGGCACGTTGAGGAATGCCGCGCGGATTCGCTCGTCGGCAATCCGGGCTGCAAAATCCGCCAGCTCGGCATGAGCGCGCTCGCGCGCGTGCCGCGCCTCGCGCTCGGCGCCGCCGGCGGCGAGCCCCGCAGCGGTTGCCCACCACGCATATTGCGGCCAAAACGCACCCTCGAACGAATCCTCCCCAAGGGCGAGGAGTTCTCGCGCCGCGGCGCCGGCCTCGCCGGCTCTCCCCGCCGCGAGGTACGCAAACGTAAGATCGGCGAGGTCGTCGACGAAGTCGCGCGGCTCCTGAACGGAGCGGCGAATCGCGACGCCTTCTTCCATATGTCCGATCGCAGCATCGAGCTCGCCGAGCGCGCGCTCCGCGTTTCCGAGATTCGCGAGCGCGGCTGCTTCAAAAACGGGATACGCGATCTCGCGCGTGATCCGCAGCGCCGACGAAGCAAACGCCTTGGCGGCGGCCGCGTTTCCGAGCTGAACGTTCGCAAAGCTCGCATTGACCTGGTTGGCCGCGATCGTACGCTTCTCTTGAACGATGTCGAAGAGCTCGTTCGACCGTTCGATCGAACGCAGGGCTTCGGCAAAGAGCCCCACGCGCATCAGCAGCACCGTTCGATTGGTGTACGACGACGCTAAACCGCGCTTGTGCTCCAGCGACTCGTAGATCGCCACGGCTTCATCGAACTCGCGCAGTGCGTAGGTATAGTCGCCGAGCCACGCGGCGGTCACCGCCAGCCGGCCGCGAGAACCGGCTTCGCCCTCGCGATCGTTAAGCGCGAGATTGAGCTGCAGCGCCCGCTCCGTCAAGGAGAAGCACTCGCGGTAATCCTGCCGAAGCAGCGCCGCGCGCCCGGCAGAGGCCAGCGCGCGCGCTTCGATCGTCTGATCGGTGAGGCTGGCCGCGCGCGTTCCGATCAGCGACAGATAACGGTGCGACTCGCTCAGCTCGCCGATGTTGATCGAAAACTCGACGAGCAGCTGCAGACATTCGAGCTGTCCCTGCAGGTCGCCGATCCGTTCGTAGATCTCAAGCGCCTGCCGAGCCGGCTCGACCCCTTCCGCCGAGCGGCTGCAAAGGCCCGCGTGCGTTGCGCGCTGCGTGAGCGCTTGCGCGCGCTCGAGGTCGCCGAGCTCATCGGCCAGCTGCGCGAGCCGCGCGATGAGGCGCCCTTCCTCATTCGCGTCGCCGAGCGCCCGTGCCAGCAGCACTCGGCGGAGTGCAACGTCGAACGCCGCGCGAGAATCGCTGCCGGCCAAGTCGTCGAGCAGCTCGATGTCTTCGCGCTGTCCTTCGCGGTCGCCGCGCCGGTTGCGGGCGAGTTCGCGGACCTCGAGCACGGCTCTGCGCAGGTCGAGCGAGGACGCGTTTTCGAGCGCTCGGCTCGCGAGCTCGATAACGTCGCCGTGCGCGTGGACGCCGGCGGCGCTGCGCGCGGCCGCGAGATACCACTCACCCGCACGGTCCGGGGATCCGGCAAGCTCGTACTGTCGCGCGATCTCGCGAGGCGAAGCCGAGCCGTCCGATTCGAAGATCGCCTCGAGACACTCCGCGATGCGAAAGTGGCGCTGCCGTTTGAAGGCCGGCTCGATCTCGGAGTAGATCGCGCCGGCGATGAGGTGGTGGCTGAAGACGTAATCGTAGCCGCTCCTCGCTCCGGCTTCGCGAAAGACGCGGCGATCGAGCAGTTCGTCGATGCCGCGCGCGAGCGCGCTGCTCGAGAGATTCGAGACCTCCCGAATCAAGAGGACGCTGCATCCCGAACCGGCGACGGCCGCGATCTCGGCGACGGCTCGCGCGTCGTCCCCAAGCCGCGCGACTCGTTTCGCGATCACCCCGGAGAGCGTCGAGGACTCGACGGCCGCGGCGCGATTCTCGAGCAATACGTCGATCGCCCCTTCGAGAAAGAGCGCGTTGCCTTCGCTCTGCACGTAGAGCGCGCGAGCAACGTCGTCGCCCTTCTCGTGCAGTCCCTCCATTCGCTCGAGGAGCTCGCGGACGTCGGCTTCGGCGAAGCGTTCGAGCTCAAGCTCCTCGATTTTGTAGTGCGGCCGCAGCGAACGCTCGAGCGTCCGCAACGGATGGGATACCGAGACTTCTTCGGCGCGGAAGGTTACGACGATCAAGATCGGCAGCCGCGCCGCGTCGCGAAAAATCGCGCCCAGCGCCTCGATGGTCGCCGAGCCGGCCCAGTGGAGGTCTTCCAGGACCAAGAGCAGCGGCCGCGGCGAAGCGAGCCCGCGCACCGCAAACGATAACGCTTCGTAGATGCGTGCCGTGTCGCGCTCCGGCGAGCTCTCGGAAAAGATCGCGCCCGGAGCATCGGGATCGTGCAGCTCCGGGAGAAGCGGCGACAACACCGTCCGGCGCTCGGGAGAGATCTTGCGCGCGAGCAGCAGCGGAAGGCCGGAGCGCAACGCTTCGACGATCGCTTGATACGGCGTCGACTCCGGCGATGCGGTCGTTCCGACAAAGACGCGGCCGCCTTCGGCTTGCACGGTGCGTGCCAGCTCTGCGGTCAGCCGCGTCTTGCCGATTCCCGCCTCTCCCGCCAGCAAGACCAGGCCGGCGCCGCCGCGCGCCGCTCGGCCCCAGGCGTTGTACAGTTGGGCGAGCTCTTTCTCGCGTCCGACAAACGGCAGGATCGAGCTCGCTGGCCGCGCCGGATCGCCGCCGGCCGCCGGCACCCTCGGCGCCAGCGCGCCGGGCACCGCCTCTTGACGCAGGATCGATTGCCGCAAGGCGATCGTTTCAGGCATCGGCGCGATCGCCAGCTCGTCGCGCAGGCGCTTTGCGAACCGATCGTACTCGGCCAGCGCGCCGGCCGTGTCTCCGGACTCGTAACGAACGGCCACGAGCGAACGCAAGACGTCCTCTCGCCAGGGATCCGCCGAGAGCACGCGCCGAGCGTGCGCGACGGCGGCGGGAAAGTTGCGTTCGGCCCGGCTGCGGTCGATCAACTCGTCGAGGAGGTTGAAGTACTTCGCGCGCAGCCGCTCCCGTTCGCCGAGAACCCAATCGTCGTAGACGTTTTCTAGGAGATCGCCGGCATAGAGCTCGACGGCGAGGTGCTGCGTCTGGGGTTCGCCCGCGAGGCGTTCGAACTCAATGAAGTCGACGAAGGCGGGGTTCGAATCGTTCCAGCGGATCGTTTCGCCGTCGCCGAGGATCCAGGCTTCGCTTTGCGCCGCCGGCAGCGCCTTATTCGCCAGATACACGTAGCGGCGAAGCTCCGCGAGCGCGTTCTCTTCGTCGCTGTCGGGAAACAGCGTAAAGGCCAGCGACTCGCGCGCGAGCGGCCGCCCCCGCTTTAACAACAGCAGCGCCACCATGGCGAGCGTCACCGGCCGCTTTGCAAACTTCAAGGAAGCGCCGGCGCAGCGAACGTCAGGCTCGCCGAATAGTCGCACCTCGAGCCCACCGGCACTCGCGCGGGCGTCGTTCACCCGGAGCGGCTTCGGCACGCCGGCGGCACGGCACCCCCTTACTCTGGATCGGTGAACTCAAAACGGCGAGACGCAACGTTCCTGGTTCGGATGTGGGCGGCCGGCGAAGCCGCCGACGCGCAGTGGCGCGGCTCCATCCACGAAGTGAGCACGGGAAAGCGCCTCTTCGTTACGGAGACGCGTGAGGTCGCGGACTTCATCGCCGCTTGCCTCGCCGCTTCTCCCCCTGCTACGGAGTGAACTCAACATCCATTTAGATTTCTACGAGCAAAAGGAGCATCAATGAACACGCTCAAGAGTCTTGCGTTCCTCGCTGCGCTCGCAGTGGCCGGCGGCTTCGCGAGCGGCTGCGGCGCACCGGCCGTGCCGGCGAGCGCGCCCCTTGCAGCGGGTGCGCGCAGCATCCCTCCATCGAAGGCTGCGATCCTACTCGAGGTGCGCCGCAAATCGCACGTCGATCCGTCCGCAAAGCGAAAGCGCCTATTATACGTGGCCGATTCCGGTACGGGCTCCGTCTACATCTACACCTATCCGCAGCTCACCGGAGCCGGGGCGCTCAGCGGCTTTCCCTCCATCAACGGCGTCTGCACTGACCGGCGCGGCTACATTTGGATTTTGGACACGAGCGATGTCGCCGTTTGGGAGTTCGCTCACGGCGGTTCCGAGCCGATCAACATCCTCAGCCCGGGCGATGCGAGCGGAAACCCCGGCGTCGGCTCCGGATGCTCGGTCGATCCGAAGACCGGCGACCTCGCGGTGGCCGGCGCCGGCCCCGGCGTTACCGTCTTTCGCAACGGTCAGGAGAATCACGCGACGTATTGGGACTACAACTTCTTCGAGATGGCTTACGCCGGATACGACGGCGCCGGAAATCTTTTCGTCGACGGCTCGTTGGAGAGTTCGTTTGCCTTTGGGCTGGCAGAGCTGGCTACCGGCTCGTCAAGCTTGAGCGACGTCACTCTGTCGGGTGGAGCGATTACGTCTCCGGGCGGCATTGCCTGGGACGGCAAGTATCTCGACATCGGGAATGCCGGGAGCGGGACCATCTATCAGACCGACGGCGCGAGCATTCTCGGCTCGATCGCGACGAACGCGGCCTGTCAGGCACAGTTCTATATCCTACGCGACCACAAGCGCGTCATCGTGCCCGATCTTTGCAACGCATCGACCGGCGTGTACGCGTACCCGGCCGGAGGAGCGGCGATCAAGACCGTTTCGGGCGGACAAGAGCTGCCGCGCGGCGTTGCTATCAGCGTCGCGGGCGGTTAGGGCAAGGCGGCGACGGCCTCGGTTAGCTACTGAACCATCCCCAGAATATTTCCGTCGGCGTCTTTTACCATTGCGGTCAATGCGCCGCCGCCGACATCTTTGACCTCTTGCACGGGAGCAGCGCCGGAATCCAGCAGGCGCTGCAGGCGTTCGTTGATATCGCCTACCGCCCAGTAGGCGATCGGTCCGTCCTGCGTCTTTTCGCCGCGCTGCGGGGCCAAACCAACCTCGATCGGACCGAGGCGAAAGCCGACGTAATAGTTTGAATCGGCGTACGGCTCGGTGCCGAGCAGCACGCTGAAGAGCGCTTTCGCGCGGGCGAGGTCGGCGACCGGATATGCGATTACGAGGCGGCGGTCAACTTGTTCCACGAAATGATCCTCCCTTTCGACGATGTGTTTCGCAGTGATGACGGAACGCCAGGCCGGAATGTGACGGATTGAAACGAAGGGGCGGCCGCTCGCAACCCCAAACACGGTGCGCGCGTCTGATAGAACATGACTCCCGCCCTCTTTCGCTCCACGCTCGACACTCCGGTCGGAACCATTGCGCTCTCGGTAAACGACGAGGGCGTGTTGGTCGAGATTCTGCTTCCGAACCGCAAGCCCTCAGCACCGGCGAACGCACCGCCGGCGGCGGCGGCGCGCGGAATGCAGATCGCGTGCGAGCAGCTCCGTGAATACTTCCGGGGAACGCGCCGCACGTTCGACGTACCGTTGAAACCGGCCGGCTCGCCGTTCGAGCAGCAGGTCTGGGCAAAATTGCTGGAGGTGCCGTACGGCGTGACGACTTCGTACGGAGCGATCGCCGCCGCGCTCGGACTCTCCAACGGCGCCCGTGCGGTCGGCCGAGCTAACGGTTCGAATCCGATTCCGATCGTTATCCCATGCCATCGCGTCATCGGTTCGGACGGCACTTTAACCGGCTACGGCGGAGGGCTGCCGCTCAAGCGCGCGCTGCTCGAGCTCGAAGGCGCGCTCGGGCCGCCCGAACCGCTTCTCTTCGCGACGCTTTAGATCCGACAGCTCCTTACGATGAGCGCGAACGGTCGTCGAGCACGGCCGCTGCGATGCGCTCCTCCGGCAAGCCCAACTCGCCCAGCACCGTCTCGGCAAAGCGATACGCGCCCTCGGCCTCCGGCACCAAAACGTCGTGAGCGCCGGCGTCGCGCAGCGTACGAACGTCGCGAACGCGCTGCGCGCGGGCGATGATGCGCGCGCTGCTCTGATGGGAAAGCCGCCGGGCGAGGGCAACGTTTGCGGCGCTGTCGGGAATCGTCGAAAGAACGGCGCGAATCGAGGGCACCATGGCGCGCTCGACGACGCGCGGGTCGGCTCCGTCGCCGTACTGGGCGTGGGCTCCGTCGCGCTGCGCGAGGTGAACGAGGTCGACGTCGGTCTCGATCACCGCGAACGAGATGCCGGCGCGCTTGCAGATCGAGCCCACGGTTCGGCCGACTCGCCCGTATCCGAGGATGAGCACCTCGGGCGCTCCTTCAAAGGCCCGCACTTCCGCCAGGCCGTTCGTATCGAGAACGCGCAAACGCGCGCTGAAGAGCCGCGTCGCGATCGCTGCAAAGAGGATTGTAAACAGCGTGACCCCGATGGCGGTCGCGTACTCGCCGGAGTCCAAGCGCTTCGCAGCGAGGCTGGCCTTCGCGAGGACGACGTTGAACTCGCCGAGCGGCAGCAGCGCGATGCCGAGCGCGATCGACGTGCCCAGCGGCTGACGGACGAGGCGGCTCAAAAGGCTCCAACCGCCGACGCGCAGCACCGCGAACGCTGCGCCGGCGACGAGGATCGCGGGCCAATGCTGCGCGACGGCCCGCACGTCGACGAACGTGCCGATCGAGACGAAAAAAACCAAGATGAAAAACTCGCGGAAGGGTGCGACGATCGACTCGACCATTCGGCTCCCGGCGGCTTCCGAAATCACCGCGCCGGCGATGAACGCGCCGAACTCAAACGAGAGTCCGGCAATGTGCCCGAGCCACGCGGCGGCGAGGGCGACGGCCGTGCAAAAGCCGATCATCGCGCCGGCCGGCGCGCGGCGTAAAAACGCCACCACAACGCGCCGCAAGAGCGTTCCGCCGACGACGAGGGCGACGACCACGAAGAGCGCCGCCTTCAGCAACGGGAGCACGATGCCGGCCGGCGTCAGTTCCGCCGCCGGGCTGATCGTTACGACGAGGATCAAGACGGCGATCAGATCCTGCGCGACCAGCAGTGCAACCGCGGCGTGTCCCGGCCGCTTGTCGAGCAGACCAAAAATCTTGAGCAGCGCGACGCCGATCGCCGTGCTCGAAAGCGCGAACGTCAAGCCGAACGTGATCGGGTGAACGAAGCCGAAGAGCCGTCCGAGGCCCGAGGCGGCCGCGCTGAACATAACCATCAGCACGACGTTTCCGATCATTGGGATCGGGCCGACCGCGCCGAGTTCGGTGATCGAGAAATCCAAACCCAAGCTGAAAAGCAGCAGAATCAAGCCCAGCTCGCTCAAGCCCCCCAGCGATCCCGTGCTCGCCGGATTGCCGAGGGCAAACGGCCCGATCGCGATCCCCGCGATCACGTATCCGAGAATCGGCGTGATGCCGAGCCGGCGCGCGATACCGCCCAGAATGCTCGCTGCGACGAGCGCGGCCGTCAGGTCCGTCAGGAATCGGGTCGTCGCGTCCTCCGGCACGATCGCCGCCAGCAAGCCCATGTGCGCGGATTCCAACGCCGAGAGGGTGCGGCCCCCTCGCAACCAAAGCCTTTCCTTGATATGAAAACGCTCGTATTGCTTGGCCTTTTCTTCGGCGCAGCGGCCGCGGCAAACGCGCAGCCGGCGCCGTCCGCCACGCCGCGCCCCTCGCCGCAGATTCACCACGCCGTCTCTTCGAACGCCGCCGCGCAGGCCGCGTTCGATCGCGGCTTGCTGGACTACTACGCCTATAATCCCGAGGCGGCCGAGCACGAGTTCTACACGGCGGCCGATCTCGATCCAAAGATGGCGATGGCGTACTGGGGCATCGCGCTGAGCAATGCGCCGAACTTAAACGTACCGGCAACCGACGGCCGGCAGGCACAGGCCCAACAGGCGATCGAGTGTGCAAAATCGCTCGAGGCAAATGCGTCGGTGGAAGACCGGCGCTTCATCGATGCTGCGGCCGCGCGCTTCGACGACAAGACGAAAGCCACGCCGGATGCGCTCCTTTCGAACTATCGAGACTCGCTGAAGCGCATCGCCGCCGCCTATCCCGCCTATCCCGACGATCCCGACGCCGCCGCGCTGTACGCCGAAGCGGCGCTCTATGCCGCCGTTGGCGACGTGACACTCAACCGGGAGGGGTGGATCGCGGCCCGGCGCGCGGCATACATCAACGGCGTCGCGGTGCTCCTACCGTACTTTCAGGCAAGCCTCATTAAGTTCCCCAAACACATCGGGCTGCTTCACTTCTACATTCACGCGGCGCAGTTCGCCGGTCAATCGCCGGCGGCGGTCGCGGCGGCAGCGCAGCTCGCCGCGTTCGACTTCCCTTCTGAAGACTCGCATCTGACGCATATGCCCGGTCACACGTTTTTCGATGTCGGGATGTATGACGAGGCGCTGGACGTCGGTCGGCGTTCCGTTTCGATGGACTACGCTGCGATCGATTGCTGCCATCCCGGTTACTATAGCGCTCCCCGCTATTACCACACGCACAACGTCTCGTTCTTACTCTATGCGATGACGCAGACCGGCCACCAGGCGGACGCGGTCGCGGTCGCGCGGCGTGCCGATAATCCGGTGATGATCGCTCGATCGCTGGTTGCAGTCGGAGACTGGCACGGCGTTCTTGACGTCTCGTTTCCTAAAGGCGTCCCAGGGCCGACGCCGTCCTTCATCCACGCCCTTGCGTTCGCAAAGCTCGGCGACGTCTCCAAGGCGCGGTCGGCGCTCGCCCAGATGCCGGCGGCGCCCGCAGCCTTTCCTTCACGCATTGCCATCGAGGACTCGATGCGCCACATGGTTCTAGCACAGATCGCGCTCGATGAAAACGACGCAGGCGCGGCGCTACAGCTGTTGACGCAGGCATCGGGCGAAGCGACCCGCGGCGATCGGCTCGCGGGCGGCGTCGAGATGCCGACGCTCTATTATTACTCGCCGCACATGGCGCTGGCAGAGCTAGCGCGCAAGATGGGTAATACCGCGGTGGCGCGCGCGGCGCTGAATGCCGAGCTTAACGCCAGTCCACGCTCGAGCGCGGCAACCCAAGCGCTCAAGCAGTTGGGAGGTTCGCAGTAACTTTCGACACGCTCGTTCCCATCGTAGGAACGGAACGCCCAATCTGGCCCGGGGCGAGCCCCGTCAGCGAAGCCATGGACGGCGACGTATGGCTGACGGCCTGGCTGCGCCCGCGCCCCGGGAGCGAGCTCGATGGGACCAAAGCGAGGGCGCTGGGCGAGATGCCGCCTTCGAAACGCACCTACGACGACCGAGCCTCGCTTACGCAAGCGACGGATGCCGATGCGCGCGACGTCGACGTGCTGCGCGGTTATTGTGCGCGGCACGGCATCGAGATCATCGCGCAACACTGGCGCAGCGTCGTGATGAGCGGGCCGATCGGCAAGTTTGTCGAGGCCTTCGGCGCCACCGCCGGGATCTACGAACTCGGCGACAAGCGCCGATTCCGCCATCGTTCCGGAAGTCTGCACGCTCCACCCGAGGTCGCGGCGATTTTGCGCGCGCCCTTCGGCATCCATCAGTGGCCCCGCTCGCACGCGGTCGGCGCGCTGCACAGCGAGATCGCGCCGCTCAGCGCCGCCGATATCGCCAAGCGTTACAGCTTCCCCGATGCCGACGGCTCGGGCGTGACCATCGGCGTGCTGCAAATGCGCGGCGCGTTCAACGCCGGCGACTTCGCGAAGTGCATGCAGGCGCAGGGCGTCAGCGCGAAGGAGCCGATCGTCAAACGGGTCGACAACGCCGAGCTGACCCATCAGGTCGAAACGGCAAAAGACGTCGAGTCGGCGATCGATACGCAGATCATCGGCGCGCTCGCGCCGGGCGCGCAGATCGTCATTTACGCGACGCCCGACGACGAGCGCGGCGTGCTCGACGCGATCCGTTCGGCGATCTTCGATGACGAGCATCGGCCCTCGATACTCTCGATCAGTTTCGGCTTTCCGGAACGACTCTGGACGCCGATTGCCCTGACGATCCTCGACGAGCTCTTCACGGCCGCCGCCTTACTCGGCGTCACCGTCTTCTGCGCGTCGGGCGATCGGGGTGCCGAGGTCGACGACGCGAATCGGGCGCACGTGCTCGCACCCGCGTCGAGCGCGTTCGCCCACGCCTGCGGCGGCACGACGATTGCAGCGGGCGCCGACGCTTCGGCCGAAAGCGGCTGGAACCAAAGCGGCGGCGGGTTCAGCGAGTTCTTTTTGGTGCCGCCGTGGCAAGGCGCGGTCGATGCGGCAGCTGCGGCCTACGGCGTCCCACCCGGACGCGGCATTCCCGATGTCGCGGCGCAGGTCTGGCCGGGATATCCCGTTTTCTTCGAGGGAACGCAGGTCGCGATGGGGGGGACCAGTGCGGCGGCACCGATGTGGGCCGCGCTCACCGCGCGGCTCAATCAGCGCCTCGCTACACCGCTTGGATTCTTTGCGCCCTTGCTCTACGAAAGAACCGGCGGCGCGCTTCTTTACGATGTGCTCTGCGGAGGCAACGATCGTTACCGCTGCGCGGCGGGATGGAACCCCTGCACGGGGCTCGGTGTCCCGAATGGAAAGGCGATCGAAGCGGCGGTCAGTGCGTGACGCAGCCGAGAGCGTCGTCTACGAAAACCTGATGAGCGGCTTTATACTTCCCGACGGCTTGAGCGAGGCGATCCCGATCGCAGCCGGGTAACGAGGCGAGCTGTTTGTGGAGGACGTCGATCGCGCCGGCGTGCGCATCGAGCGCCGCAGCTGCTTGCGTTTGATTATCGGCCATGCCGCTCATATATCGCCGAGGCGCGGGCCAGCGCCTCTTTTTCGCCGATCCGCGCCCCCGACTCCATTGCACTCGCAATCTCTTCTTTCGAGCACGCCTCCGCGAGAGTTTTTAAAAGGCGTTCGTATCCCCGATGCTCGGTTTGCTGCCGTACTTCGCCGCGCGCGCGATAGAGCGAGTCGGAGAAACCGCCGAGCAGTGCGGCACTTTCAAAATCGCCCGAGAGCGCCGCGAGCAGCGCGTGCGCTTCGATGACCGAAGCCAGCCAGCCGCGGCCCGATCTCGGCTGAAGCTGCAGCGCCTCACGCAAGTACCCTCGCGCATCATCGAGATTGCCGGCCTCCATCGCGTACGCCGCGAGATTCGAAAGCGCCAGCACCGTATACACGGAACCGATGAGCGTGTAGGCCGCCTTCGCCTGCGACGCCGCGGCTTGGGCCGCTTCGAGATCGCCCGACGCGTACTCGAGCTCGCCGAGATTGAGCAGCGCGCTCGCGTGCGCCTCGCTGCCGGGCCGTTCGCAACGCGCAACCTCCGAGAATCGCTTTCGCGCCGCGTCGACGTCACCGCGCGCGAGGCTGCCGGCGGCCCACATGCGCAGCACGGCATTAGCCGCCGCGCGCGAGAGCTGCGCCGGCGCGGCGTAGGCTTGCGCGAAAACGCGCTCGGCGTCGTCGAAACGCGCTTCGTGAGCGTACGTAGCTCCGAGATAGCCGAGTACGCGCGCGACCTCATCGGGATCTCCGGCACGTCGCGCCACCGCCACGGCCGCAAGCGCGAGCTGTTCGCGGTGCGCCGCGGGTTGACCGGTCAGCCACTCTAAGATGACGCAATGCCGCAGCAAGCGCGCCAGGATGAGGTCGCTCGGCACGCGATCCTCGAGGCGCAGCGCCGCCTCGAACCAGCGAAGCGCTTCATGCGGCGTTGCGATCAGCTCGGGCCACTCAAGCTCGGAGAGCATCTCCATTCCGAGCTGCGGATCCCGCTGCGAAACGATCGTCCAGTCGATTGCGGCGCGCAGGTTGTCCAGCTCGGGGGCTAGACTTCGCTGCCACTGCACGTCCTCAAGCTCGCCCGCAAGCGGCGCGAGGCTTTTCGCCAACGCCGCGTAAAAGCGCGCGTGCTTGGCGGCAGCCGCCTGCGCTTCACCCGCTTCGGCGAGGCGTTCGCTCGCGTACTCACGGATCGAGACGAGCATGTCGTAGCGTCGCTCTTCTCCTTTCGTTTCGACCGCGACGAGCGACTTGTCCACCAGCGATGAAAGCAAGTCGAGGACGCCCCATTCATCGCCGTCTTGAGCACAGACCGCCGTCGCAGCGTCCAGCGTCCAGCCGCCGACGAAGACCGAGAGCGTACGAAAGAGCGCGCGCGAGGGTTCGTCGAGCAGATCGAAGCTCCAATCGATCGTGGCGCGCAGCGTATGATGGCGAGGCACTGCGTCCTTGCTCCCGCCGGTCAACACGCGAAAACGCTCGCTCAGCTTTTCCGTGAGCGCTTTGGGGGAGAGCAGCTTGACCCGCGCGGCCGCCAGTTCGACGGCGAGCGGAATACCGTCGAGGCGACGGCAGATTTCAGCAACGAACGGCTCGTTTTCGGCGGTGAGCGCAAAGCGGTCGTCGGCGGCACGGGCGCGATCGGCAAAGAGCTCGACGGCGTCAGCCTCTTGAAGGGAGGGCATGCGCAGGACGCGCTCGCCGGAGATGCCGAGTTGCTCGCGGCTGGTCGCGAGGATCCCAACGCCGGCACAGCCGCCGATGATGGCCGAAGCGACGCGCCGCGTTTCGTCGACGAGATGCTCGCAGTTGTCGAGAACGAAAAGGAGCCGGCGCTGCTCGAGATCGCCGAGCAGCGTCGTCAAGAGTTCCGCGTCGCGCGTCTCGCGTACGCCCAGAACCCGGGCGATCGTCGTCGTAACCAGCGCCGGATCGGATATCGGCGCGAGCTCGACCAGCCACACGCCGTCGGGATAGCGGTTGAGCAGCTCGGCTCCCGTCTGAATTGCGCAACGCGTCTTCCCCGCCCCGCCCGCTCCCACCAGCGTCGCGAGCCGGTGCTCGTGCAGCATCGCCTTGACCTCTTCCACGATGCCGGCGCGTCCGATGAAGGAGGTGAGCTGCTGCGGCAAGTTATTGGGGAGATAGTCGAGCGAACGCAGCGACGGAAACGCGTCGAGCAGATCCGGCACGACGAGCTGAAAGACACGCTCCGGCCGCGCGAGATCTTTGAGCCGATGCGCTCCAAGGTCGCGCAGCTCGCCGTCGGGCGGCAGCGCGTCGCGCACCAGCTCTGCGGCCGTGCCCGAGAGCAGGGTCTGGCCGCCGTGGCCGATAGAAACCAGTCGCGCAACGCGATTGAGGGTCGTCCCGAAATAATCGCCGTCCTGCTCGCGCGCGTAGCCGGCGTGCAAGGCGATTCGCACGCGAACTCCTTCGACCGCTGAGAAGTCTTCCGCGTTTAACGCGCGCTGCGCGGCCAGCGCCGCCGCGACCGCTTCCGGTGCGCCGGCAAAAGCGGCGTAAAAGGCATCGCCCACGGTCTTGAAGACGTATCCGCCGTTGCTCTCGATCGCCGCGCGGAAGAGCTCGTTATGGCGCGCGAGCGCATCCGCCATTGCCTGCGGATCTCGCTGCCAACGCAGCGTGCTTCCTTCGATATCGGAGAAGAGGAAGGTGACGGTGCCGCTCGGCCGCGACTCCGGGGCGCTCATTGCCGGTGAGGCGCTATGCGCCGGGCGGCCGATACTTGGCGTGATGCTCGACCGCTCGATCGGCTTCCTCGACCGAAATCAGCAACGTCGTGGCGCTGTGTACCATGCCCGACGCCCGGACCGCGAACGCGACGCTCAACGCGACTTCGTTGCTCGGCAGATCGACGACGATGACCGCATCGGTGCCGCCAAAGGAAAAGTAGAAGCTCTCGAGCTTTCCGCCTAGCGACGCCATCAGATCTTCAACCGCTTTGCGCCGCGCCGATGCGCTGCTTTTCAATAGACCTTCCGTGCCGCCGGCCGTGTACTTCGCCTCAACGAGAAACTTCGGCATGATGTAAGCCCTCCTGTAAGGACTCTCTACGGCGGCGCGGCGATTGGCCCTCTCAGGTGCAGAGCGTGTAGGCGCCGCCGGCATACCAATAGCGAAGTTTGCCGTCGACCGTTCCGAAATGAATCGCCTTCGCCTGGCCGGGAACGTGCGGGGTCTGTACCACCCAGGTCCACACGCCTTTTTCCGGCGCGGACGCCGTCGCGGCGGCAATGGCGCCATCGCTCGTGAGCTGCGTCCGGACGTATTGACGCGTCGCCTCATCGTAAGCGATCGCGATGATCTCCGAAAAGCCCTTTGCATAGTTGCGCTGGGTAATAAGGCCGCCATCCGGGGTCGCCGCGGTATCGGAGAAGAACGACTGAGCGGCTTGATCGTGCGCGTGAAAGACGCACGTCATGTGCGGCTTGTACAGGGTCAGAAGAGCGGCTAGAGCCGGCGCCATCGCCTTTCCTTGCTTCGGCCGAGCCGCCGGACCTTCGGGCGGATGCATACTCCGCACAGGACTGCCGCCGATGCCCGCTTGAAGAACGCTCGCAACAGAGCTACCCGTTGCCTGGAGGATCCGTGAAACTGCAAACGATCGCCGCTTTTCTATTCCTCGCACTCGCTCCCGCGCTGGCCGGCGCGGCACCGAAGCCGCCGCCGGCGCCGATCTTGAAGCTCGTCAACGCCGTCATTGCGAATACGAACGCGGATGACGCTGCAGCGCTTGCCGGGCTCTTCACCGGCGACGCGGTCGTCGTCGACGAAAATCCGCCGTTTACGTGGCGGGGCGCCGGCGCCGGGGTCGCGTGGTGGCACGTCGTTGACGCCGTCACGCAGAAGGCGAAGATGGCGCACATCAAGGCGGTGAACGTTCGCGCCGGCGAGTTTAAGCAAACGGCGACCGACGCGTATTTGGTGCAGGCGCTGACGGTCACCGGGATCGCCGGCACCAAGCCGTTTGCCGAAGCGGGGACGATCACGTACACCTTTCACAACACCGGAGGAAATTGGCTGATCTCCAGCATGGTCTGGACGACGAAACCGTAGGCGCTACGCAACCGTAGCGCTAGCCGTTTGCGCGTGGGGGCCGCGCGAGCCAGGCCTCCATCCCGCCGCGCAGATTCATCGCGCGACCGTAACCAAGCGCGTTCAACCGCTTCGTGACGTAGGCGCTGCGGGCACCGAGATGGCAGATCACGACGATGTCGCGATCGCGCGGAAGCTCGCGCAGCCGTTCCTCGACGTCGTCCATCGGAATGTTGACCGATCCGGCGATCGCGCCGTCGGCCAGTTCCTCGACCTCGCGGACGTCGAGCAAGAATGGCGCACCTTCCTCGGTAAGGCGCTGCTCCAGATCGGCCGGCGTTATCGTCTGCACTTCTCGTAGTATACCCTCCGGCAGGAGCATATCGCCGAAGTGCATACACTTTTCCGGCTGATGCTCTTCGATCGCGTTAAGCCGCTTTCGACGATCCTGGCCGAGGGTTCGGACGAGCGGCACGGCCTGAAGCGCTCGCTCGGGCCGTGGTCGCTGACGGCGATGGGGATCGGCGCGATCATCGGCACCGGCATTTTCGTGCTGACCGGAGTCGCTTCCGCGACGCGCGCCGGACCGTCGCTCACGATCTCGTTCATCGTCGCCGGCATCGTCAGCACGCTGGCCGCGCTGTGCTATGCGGAGGTTTCCAGCAAGATTCCCATTGCCGGCAGTGCGTACACGTACACCTACGCGACGCTCGGCGAGATCCTGGCCTGGAGCATCGGTTGGAGCCTTGTGCTCGAATATGCGTTGGGCTCTGCGACCGTCAGCGTCGGCTGGTCGGGCTACTTCACGTTCATCCTCAAGACGCTCTTCAACCTCAACCTGCCGCAGGTGTGGCAGCACAGCCACTGGGATCCAACCCCGGGAATCGCAAATCTCCCCGCGGCCGCGATCGTCTTGGCCGTTACCGCCCTTTTAGTGCGCGGCACCAAAGAGTCGGGCGCGGTCAACACCGTCATCGTCACGATCAAAGTCCTCGTGGTCCTGTTTTTCATCGCGGTCGGCATCGGCCACATCAACCCGGCGAACTATCATCTGCCGGCGGGTCCGCGCTCCGGGCAAGGCGGGTATTTTCCATTCGGCTGGGCCGGAACGCTGGGCGGCGCGGCCTTCATGTTCTTTGCGTACATCGGTTTCGACGCGGTCTCGACCACCGCCGAGGAGGCGCGAAACCCGGCTCGGGACCTGCCGTTCGGCATCATCGCCAGCTTGGCGGTCTGCACGATTCTCTACATCGTCGTTTCCGCGATCCTCAACGGCATGGTGCCGTTCTACACGCTCAACGTCGCGTTCCCCGTCGCCTTCGCGGTGAACAGCGTCGGCTTGGCGTGGGCCGGCGTCATCGTCTCCTTCGGCGCGATCGCCGGGCTAACGACGGTGATGCTCGTGCAGATGTACGCGCAGACGCGCATCTTCTATGCAATGTCCCGCGACGGACTGATCCCGCCGCGCTTCACGGCGCTGCACCCCAGCTGGCGCACGCCGATGTTTTCGCAGGTGTTCTTCGGGATTCTGATCGCGACCGCCGGCGCGCTCTTTCCGATCGACATCCTCGGTTCGCTAACCAACATGGGCACGTTGTGCGCGTTCGTGCTCGTCTCGGCCGCCGTGCCGCTGCTGCGTCGCCGCCACCCCGAACTCAAAGGGCTTTTTAAGCTCCCGTTCGGCCCGTACGTCATCCCCGCACTATCGGCGATCTCGGCGCTTTTCCTGATCTATTTTCTGCGCGTCGGCAATCCGCTTGTCTGGGGTTTCTTCCCGCTCGTGTGGCTGGCGTTTACGATCTGGCTCATGGCCGGACTGCTCTTCTACTTCTTCTACGGCCGCCGTAAGAGCACGGTGGCGCAACGGAATGGCTGAACGCCGAACCGATGCCCCCAGCCGAACGTGTTTATCTGCATTTGCAACGGGTTAACGGAGCGACGCATCGTGGAAGCAGTCCAGCAGGGTGCCCCTTCGCACGACGAAGTGTACGCGCGCTGCGATTGCATGGCGCAATGCTACGCCTGCGCGCAGGAGATCGATCAGATCGTGCGGCGGGTTACGAATGCTCCGCCACCTATGCCCAAAGCGCAGCAGGACGGTGGAACAAATGCCGCGCTCGAACCGTTAAGACTAACGATGAGTTCAACCATTCCGATATCCTCGGTCAAGGGCTGCGACGACCGGCCGCCAAAGAATGAAACCATGCGCAGCAAGAACAGTTCTCGCCTCGGCGCGCTTATGGCGCTGCCGGTCCTCGCGGCCGCGCTCGCGAGCTGCAGTGGTTCGCCGGTCTCCGGAACCGCCGGCGGGAGTGCGACTCCGCCGCTGGCCGGCTCCGCCTCGCCGGGCAAGGCCGCCGAGGCCTGCACCATCAACCCTTCGTCCACGATCGAAGACGGCGTCAATTCTCCGCAGTCGGTCGTCTTCGACGGCGAGGGGCGCCTCTACGTTGCGAATTTTCAGGAAAATGCGGTCACCGTCTATGCGGCGGCCACTCACAAACTCGTCGAAACGATCCGCGTGGGCGTCGACCATCCGACGACGCTCGCGCTGGACGGGCTCGGAAAGCTCTACGTCGCCAATTCGAATAGCACGGTGAGCGTGTACAGCGAGAAGAATTGGCAGGTCGTACGGAAGATCAATGTCGAGTCTCCACAGGTGCTCGCCTTCGACGGCCAAGGAAACTTGTACGTCGCGCACTTTCATTCCGATGGCGTCAGCATCTTTGCGCCGGGGAGCGGCACGCCGCTGCGAACGATCAAGAAAGGAATAAGCACTCCTTTCGCCATGGCCTTCGATGCCTTCGACCAGCTCTACGTTGCGAACCACGGCGCGAACAGCGTCACCGTCTATGCCTTCGGCAGCATCGTCCCGGATCGCACCGTCTCGAAGTTCGTCAGCCACCCGACGTCCATCGCCATCGACGGCCTCAACAATCTCTACGTCGCGAACAGCACCGACGACAGCGTGTCGATCTACGGCCCGCACGATGCGCAGCCCAAGCGCGAACTCTTCCGCGGCGTTTTCAGGCCGACGTCGCTCGCGATCGACTCGTTCGATAACCTCTACGTTGGAAACAGCGCGGCCGGCCACGGGAGCGTCTCGGTGTACGCGCCGAAATCCGGTCGCCCGATACAGACGCTCTGCCCCGGCATCACGATCCCGGTCGCCATGGGCTTCGATGCCCACGGCTCGCTGTACGTCGCCAACACGAACTCGAAGAAGATACCGATTTTCCCGCCGCTGCCCTAAGCGCCGTTAACGATCGAGCGGCCACGTCGACGGCGACGGCTTGGCGCGTATGACGGTCGCGGCGTGCATCACGCCCGCGGCGTCGTAGGTTCCACGCACGTCGAACGGTCTGCCGGCGATGAGATCCTGGACGCGTTGGTTTTTGCGCGCAGCCGCGACGTCGACGCGAACGAGTTTACCCGTGCGCGTGCGCAGGACGATCTCGGAGCCGGCGACCTTGACCAGCGTCCCCGTGACTTCGTTGCGAGTCTTCACGGCGCCGCGGTATGCCGTAGCGGGGATCGCGTGCCCCGTCGGAGCGGTCGCGGCCGTACCCCCGAGCCCGAAAATCTCGAGCTGCTGGTAGCTCGCGATGTACACCTTGCCGTTTGCGACGACGGGAACGACGTTCGCGTTTCCGTTCTGCGACGCCCAGTAGCCGGCAGAAGCTTGATAGAGCGTTGCGAGTTTCGAACGTCCGTGCGCGGACTCAGCGGCCAGCGCGACGAGCGTCATCGGCCCGGGGGGCGACTGTGGCCGCGCCAGCGCCCAGATAATCGCGTTGCGCCCCCGCTTGTTGGACGAAACGGTCGTAAAGAACCCCGGATCTTGGCCGGTTGGCACTGCGGCCGATCCCATTAACGTCAGCCGTACCGTGGGCTTACTCTTAACCTGCCAGAGGGTCACGCTGTTGCCGCCGCTGGCGACGATGCGCTGCTGCGTTTTCTTTACGGCGTAATAGGATGGACCGCACCAGCAGCCGCCGACGGAGACCTCAGCGAGATCGTTGTTCGGACCGCTTTGAACGTAGCCGCCCAGGCTGTTCTGATCGAGCAGAAACATCGTTCCCGTCTTACCGGCGGCCGCCGCAAGCGGAGTCGATGCGCCGATCGGCAGCAGCATTACGCCGCCCGCGCCCAAATCGGCATCGTATGCGTCGAGCATCCCGACGTTCGAGGGCGTAAAGATGCTGAGCATCTGGGTGAGGTCCGAACTAACCTTGACGACGCTCTCTTGAACGTTGGTGGTGCCCGTATAGGTATTTCCCGAATAGTCCGAGTTTCCGGTCACGAAGTAGACGTTGCCCGTCGGATCGGCCGCGACGCCGAATCCCGACATCCACACCGACGATAAGAAGAAACTGTCGGGGGACGTAGCGAGCATATCGTTCAAGCGGTTCGCGGCGAACGGCGTCAGCGATCCAGCCTGCCAGCCGAGCACCCAGCCGCGCGACTGCGATGCGGAAAAGTCGCAGAAACTGCCGAACGCAGCGTATACGTTTCCGCCGGCTTCGAGCAGGCCCGGGCGTTGCCGCTGGTAGGTTGCGTTGAAGGTATACGTCGTGCCGTCGGTCAGCTCGTGCGACGCCGAGGCGACGACCGGCGGCGTTACTTCGGAGAGATCGGCGAGGCTGAGCTCGTGGATGCGATAGGTCGGCACTTTGTTTTCCAGCGTATAGGCGATGACGTACATGACGCCCGCGGCGCGATCGATGACCGGCGTTCCGTCGATGCCGACGTTCGGCCCGTTGTTATTGCATCCCAGCGGCGTCGGGACTGGGGCGCCCAAATTCGTTTGAAACAAGACCGCCGCGCTCGAGGCGTCGATCGCATAGATGGAGTTGCTCTCGGTCGCGACGTAGACCACCTCGTGCGCGCTGCCCGATTTCGATCCACGCTTCGTCTTTACGTTCGGAACCAGCAGCGGCTGGGCATCGACTTGGTCGTCGAGCGTCACGGTATGAAGCAGGCCGAACGAACTGCTGTTGACGTTGCTGTATTTCAGCGTCGTCTCGTGGTCGTTCCATCCGGTTCGCAGATTGTCGTAATGGTAGGTCGTGATCGCAAACTTGGATCGCGAGCCGCGGCTGAGCGTGACGGCTCCGACGTTGCCGACATCCTTAATGAGGCTGACCGGGCTTCCGCCGGACGGGTAGCCGAAGAGCGCTACGCCCCGGGCATCGGGGACGGCGATCTTCCCGTTATAAATTTCAAACGGCCTGCCGACGACGCTTTCGAGCGCGACCCTGCCGGCCGGCGAAGCTCGGTAGCCCGAGACGGCGTAGCGAAGGATCGTTGCATCGCTCGCGATCGCAAGATACTTGCCGTCCCACTGGATCGCGCCGGCGTGCGGCGGCTGCGCACCGCCCCAGTCGACGGCTCTGAATCGCTTGGCGTTCCGCGCGAGCTCGACGAGAATGCCGGCGTTCGTTTGCGCGAAGAGATCGCCGTCGTTATCGTAGGCGAGGGAGACATAGCCGCCGTTGCGCGGCGCGGCGTAGATCGTCGCCGGGCCCTTCGCCCGGGCGAAGATCGCTACGCCGGATTGAGTGGCGGAGCTTCCCGAAACGGCTACGTCGCCCGTGGCGGGATCTATCGCGCAGAACTGCTGCGCGCTTGAGAACGGACTATGCAGCTCCCCGATCGGCCGGGTGCCGCCGTGCGCGTACCTGAGAACCTCGCTGCGCGCCGGCGCGACGACGTCGCCATCGCGGCCCGAACAGAGCGCGTCGGCCCGAACGCCGGCAAGCCTCCCCTGCGGCTTGCCCGCGGGAAACGAGTAGACGCGCACGCTGTCGTCCTTCGAGTCGGCGACGTAGAGGAGATCGCTGGACGCAACGTCGGGCGCCATCGATGAGCCGACGCCCAGCCGGCTCAACTGCGTCGCGGCCGCGCCCGATTCTGCCGGAACCAGCGCGCCGGTCTGGGTTTGCGATCCCGAACAGCCGGCTGCGACTGTAAGAATCGCGCACGCGCAAAAGCTACCGCGCAACAACCCGGAAAAAGCCGTCATCTCCAACGCCTCCTTTTAGCACCGGACAGATTCGGCAAGCGGTCGCCGCCGGCCTAGCTTGAAGCAGTGCTCGCCCGGATTATAAAAGACCGTTGGTGAGTCCGCAGGCTCCTTCTAACGTCAGTTGCTGCGCCGAACCCGGCGTCATCCAGACGAACCAGGTGTCGTCGCCGGCGACGCCGTCAACAGCGACACCCGCCCACGTTTGCAGAGCACGAACCGAAGTCTCCGTCGCCGGGCCGAAGAGGCCGTCGATCGCGCCGGCGTAGGGCGTGAATTGCACCGCGACGTCCGCGCCCGAGAGCGCCTTCTGCAGCCACGCGACGACCGGCCCTTCCGAGCCTTGCGCGAGCTTTGGTGAGGCTTCGCGATAGCTCGGGAGCGCCGCCCAGGTTTGCGGCCCGACAATTCCGTCGACGGTCAAGCCGTTGGACTGTTGAAAGCTCTTCACCGCCGTTTCCAGGCTCGCGTCGAACGAACCGGTGATCGGCCCGAAGGGATTCCAGAGCAGATGGCGCGCGAGAACGCGCTGCAGGCGTTTGACGTCGTCGCCCGTCGAGCCCAGACTAATCGTTGCCGGCATGATTGATCCTCCGAAGGTAAGGGATTAGTACTCATTGCCCAAATCGATCGAGACCGTCATCGCCATGACCTTGCCGTTCTCGATCACGAATATCAGCGATTCGGCATCGTCGACCTTTTTGGGTGGACTCGCTGCGCTGGTACCGGGGACCGTCGCCGCATAGGTCACGATGAAGCGTCCGCTTTTTTCTACGGGCTTGCCGCCGTACGCCGCGACCAGGTCCTTGAACGGGCTGCCGATCCGCACGCCGCGCCCGGTGCTGAGCTGCGAGAGATCGGCGTCGGGAACGGTTACCCCTGGCGGGGGCGCTTTAAAGACCGCGACGCTGCACTGATCGGTGCTCGCCGCGGCGAGGCCGATACCGTGCTTACGATCGTACTTCACGAGTTCCCAGATACCGCCCCCGATCGCGACGCCGCTCGCGCCGCAGTGCATCGCACGCAGGCTGCTGCCCGGCAGATAATCCGGCTTGATCGTCGCGACCGCCGTGTTCGATTGGTGCGCCGCGGTCGCTCCAAAAAACCAATCGCTGAGATCGTGCCCGGCTCCGGCGGCGCCCAGTGTCGCGACCAGAATCAGAACGCTCAGTGAAGTTCCCCAGGAAAAGCGCATTCGCAAATACTCCTTTTACTTGAGCACGAAGTTCGTCGCCGGTACCCGCTTGACGCAGCTCGTATCGGCGCGGTTCAAATTGTTGAAGAACGAGGCGGCGATTGCGTAGGCGCAGTTGTTCGCCTCGGTGGAGGGGCTTCCGAAGGCAACGTGCGCGACGTTGGGAATCGTCACGACGGTGGAGTTGCGCAGCGTTCGCGCCACGTAGGCTCCGAACGAGGCCGCGGTCTGACCGTCGTACTGCGCGGATATCACCAGCGTCGGGATGCTGCCGGTGGTCACCGCTCGGACTTGCGAAGAGACCGCCGGCACGTTCCAGTCGCTGCAGTTCTGGCGCATAAACGGCAGGTTGGGAGCGTTTTTGAGAATCGAAAGCGGAAAGGTGGGAAAGGCGCGGCGTCCGGCAGCGACAACGCTCTGCTCGGTTTCATAGGGTACCCACTCACCGCACGAGACGCCGTAGAACAAGCCGTTGGCGAGCACGCCCTCGCCGGCGGGATCGAGCTTCGGTGCCGCCCAGGTCGATGCGACCGGCCCCGGATCGCCGTGCGCGAGCGCGTCAATTCCGGCGGGCAGTTTTGCCGCGAGGTGCGTCCCCGGCGATACCGCCCATTGCACGAGCATGCCGCCGCTGATCTTGACGCTTACTTTTCCGGAGTGCCCGGGCACTTGCACCTTGACGGTCTGCGGCGATGCTTCGTAGCGCAGCACCAGCCGCCGGAACGTCGCGCCGATATCGCCGTAGCGTTTACGGCACGCGGCTTGTTGCCCGCACGCGTTGAAAACGGCGTTGATTCCTTCGGCCGCGCTCTTCCAGGCCGCGGCTCCGCCGGCCAGCGACGGCGGAAAGATGCCGTCGATCGCGACCGAACGAATGCCGCCGGGATGTTCGCGCTGGTACGTCAGCGCGAGATCGGTTCCATAAGAGATTCCGTAGACGTTCCATTTCGCAATGTGCAGGGCGGCGCGCAGATCGTCGACGTCGTCCGCGCTCTCCAACGTGTTGTAGGCCGCGAGGTCGCGCGTCTTCGCGGCCAGCTCGCGCCGGCATTCGAGCGTTGCCGCGGAGAACGCGTCACCGGTCGCCGCAGCATCGTACGGCATATCGAGCGTCTTGCCGGCCCAGCGATCGACCGCCGCGCACGTCAGCCTCGGCTGCGCGCTGTAGGTGCCGCGCTGCGACATGAAGATGACGTCGCGGTCGGCGTTGAGCTTTCCGGCCAATGCCATCGGAATCTCGGTGATTGCGTCATCGCCCGGGCCGCCGGCAAGCCACACGATCGGATCGCTTTTCGCCTTCGGCGAGCTCGCCGGGACAATCGCCACCGACAGGGTTATCGTTTGTTTGCTCCCGCTGCGGCGGTCCTCCGGAACGACGAGCCGCCCGCAACGCGCCTTTTTCAGCTCGGCGATCGGCTGCGGCATCGCGGGGCACGGGGCGGAGACGAACGAGGCGTTGCCGGACGGTGTTTTTGCCGCAACCAGCGCGGCGAAACTCCCTGCCGAGAGCGCACCTGCGATCGTAACGAGCCAGACGAGGCGTTTCATTTACAGTTTGAATCCTATTCCTTGCAGCGTAGCGGCACACGAAGTCTTGGGCGAACGCGGGCTTTGGAGAAACGACTGGAAGATCTGCTGCGCGCACGGCGACTGCACGATCACCCAATGTCCGACGGCCTTGATGCGCACGTAGGTCGAGTTCGGCAGGGTGCTGGCGGCATAGCGCCCCCACTGCGCGCCCGTCTTCGCATCGATCGCGCCCGAGACGACCAAGGTGGGAATGTTGCTGCGCACCCGCACGCGCTGTTTGGCCGGCCCCGGCGGAACGTTCCAAGCCTGGCAGAGTTCGTCTTCGAACGGCAGCTGCGCAGCGTTGATCAGCACCGAGTCGGGCAGTGTGGGAAAGACCTGTTTTCCGGCGCGCAAAATTTCCGCCGGCGATCCGTACGGTTCCCACTCGCGGCAGACGAAACTCTGGGTCATGCCCTGCGCCTGGTCGGGAACGGCGGAGACCTCGGCTCCAGCCGCGCGCACCTGTAACAACATCGTTGGATTGCCGCGCGCGAGCTCGCCGATCGCCTTGGGAACGTCCGGCGCTTTCGGACGGTTCGCCACGAGCATGTTGAGCAGAGCGCCGCCGTCGAGCACGACTTTGACGGCGCGGCCGCCCTGCGGCGGAACGACGTACTTAACGAGCGGGTGCGCCTCCAAGCGCTTCACGAGCTGCGTAAAGGTCGCCATCAGATTGGGATACTTGCGATTACAGGCCGGCTCCGCCTGACAGTCGCCGAAGACCGCCGCGATTCCCTCGCGAGTACTGCTCCAGGTCCACGGCAGGCTGACGATATCCGGCGGAACGACCGAATCGATGACGACGCTGCGGATACCGTCGGGGTGATCGCGCATCAGTGAGAGCGCGAGGTCGGTACCGTACGAGTACCCGTAGACGTTCCATTGCGCAACGCCGAGCACGCGGCGAAGATCGGCGAAATCGGCCTCGTTTTCGGTCGTGTTGTAGGCGCTGAGATCGATGCCTTGCGCGACGAGACGCCGACGGCAGGCTGCCGCCGCCGCGGCTTGCACCTTGCCCGTCGACGGCGCGTCGTAGACGAGGCCGACTTGCTGCGCGTAGTAGCGGTCGAGCTCAGGACAGTTGAGATCGGGCTTGTCGTAGAGCGTTCCGCGCTGATTCATGACGATCACATCGCGATTGCGGTTGATGCCCGCGTCCACTAAGAATGGTATATCGTGAGTCGCCGCCTCACCGGGGCCGCCGGCCATGAACACGATTGGATCCGGCTGGGGCGGCTTCGAACGCGAGCGGACGATCGCGACGGCGAGACGAATCAGCCGCCCGCCGTTCCGCGAGCGGTTTTCCGGCACGATCAAGAACCCGCAGCGCGCGCTTTTTAGCGCCGCGATCGGCTCGGGCGTCTTCGGGCACGACGCCGGTTCGAAACGCGGCACCGGCCCTGCCGATTGCCCGGCGGCAAGCTGCGGCGCCAAAACAAACAACGACGCCGATGCGGCGAGCAGCAACAGAGAGACGAATCGCAGTGCCACGGTTCGAGCCTTACCTTCGCGTTCTAACATTTCAAGGTGCCGCGCAGAACGGCGCGGGCGTATATAAAACGGTTTTTGAGTTCGCCTGCGGCTGCAGGGCTGCGCAGTCCATCCGCTCGATGAGCGAAGTGACGACTTCTTCGGCGGCATTCCAGGTCATACCATCGAGGATCGGCACCTGCGCGGGCGCCGGCGCAAAGGCCAACGCCGGCGTGAGCAATGCCGCCGATGAGTTTGCGAGTGCTCCGGGATTGCTGACCTTCGAGGTCGTGGTCGTTTGCTCGGCCGTGCTTCCCTGCGGCGGAATCGGACTCGGATGCGGGAAGACGGTGGTCGTTGCCGTCGTCAACGTGTGCGATGGAATGAAGGTCGACGCCGTGGACGCGGCGGCAAATAAGAGCGCGGCCGCGCTGAAGAGCTGCGCGTAGGTGTTTCGTGAAGCGTACCCGAGCTGCACGCCGGAGGCCCAGGCGATGCCGGGGGCCGGTTTGCCGCCGGCCGGCGCGCCGCAGGTGATAAACGCCGCATCGGAGTCGATTTCAAGCCAGTTCTTAGTGTAAAAGAACCGGTTGTAGTTCCCGTTGGCCGTCGCCGCAATGCTCAGCAGAATGGCGCCGTCGGTCGTCTGCGGATAGGCAACACACTGGCTGATGTAATCGCCGACCGTCCAATCCGGCTCGGCGAAGAGCCACGGATTATCGCGCAGGCGATATTTTTCTAAGCGCTCGGCCAGGCTCGCGACCACTTTGCTGCGAGCGGAATAGTCGGCGCCAATCGCAATCACGTACAGCACACGCTTGCCGCCGAGCACGGGGAGCACCGGCAATCCCGGCCGCGCGGCGGGCGGCTCTGCAGCCGGCGGTTGTTCGGAGGCTGCCGGCGGGGCGCTCTGCCGGGCATGCGCCGGTGAACGGCAAACGAGAATCAACGCCGCCGTTACGATTGCCGGCGCCGCCCGTCGCAAAAGTTTTAGGGGCCGAGCCCCAATACTAAACATGCCGTCTCTCAAACGCTCCCGGCGTGCGCCGTTCGTTACGAGCGAGCGCCCTCCTGTGTCGATTCGACCGGATCGACCTCGGCGCGACGCCGGTGAATTGGAATACAGGCGAGCAGGCGCCGATGTCCGTTTGCCCAATCGAAAATTGGAATCGCAATTTTGCAGCGGCCGTACGAACTCTTTGCGGTAGGACGGCCGGTGGCGGCAGCGAAGGCGGATGGGTTCGATCACGGAGGGACTTCAGCATGAGGTTACCGCGACTCTTTTCGATCGCACTCTCGGCCTCGTTCGCAATCGTAGCAATCCTGCCGGCGCCCGCGAGCGCGGCGTACTGCGGCTCCGATGCCGACACGAACGCGGTGGCGAGTTTGGCGCTCTCACACGGCGCGTCCGATGCTTCGAGGATCATGGACATCGTCGTGGCGCAAAACTACGCCCGCGTCGACATCCAATCGAAGGGGCGTCTCACCGAGTACTACGTGAAGGATTGCGGCAGATGGCGCTTCAGCGGATACGCGGTTCCCGAGGCGGCGCCCAGCGCCGTCGCCGCGCAGCTGAGCGGTTTCGTTACGCGCGATAATGGCGGAACGCAGTGCCTGAACCCAGCCTTCGTCAATCACCCTAGCGGACCCTAAGAGCGCTCCGCTCGGGCGGACCACCTAACCGCTCGGCCGTCGCCCGCGCTTAAGCCGAGTCGCCCCGAGGGCAAAAAGGCCACGGTCGCTTGCGGGCAATTTTCGCCATGGGGCGTTGACGGATTCAATATATAATGATACTGTTATATAACAGTATGGTTAATAGTCCGAAACTCGGGAAAGAAGCGAACAACATGACCAATCCGCAAGCACCGCAGCGGCCGCCGATCGTATCGGCTCAGGAGTGGCAGGCCGAGCTCGAACAGCTGGTCGTAAAGGAAAAGGAGTTAACGCGGGCGCGCGACGCCATGGCCGCACGGCGGCGCCGGATGCCGTGGCTAGCCGTCGAGAAAACGTATACGTTTGATGGGCCCAAGGGCAAAGCGAGTCTGATCGATTTATTTGAAGGGCGCCGTCAGCTGATCGTTTACCGCGCGTTCCACGAGCCCGGAGTCTTCGGGTGGCCCGAGCATGCGTGCCGCGGCTGCTCGATGGTGGCCGATCAAGTCGCACACGTCGCGCACCTCAACGCCCGCGATACCACCCTGGCGTTCATCTCGCGTGCGCCGCAGGCCGACATCGAGCGCGTGAAGGCGCGGATGGGCTGGAAGATGCCGTGGTACACGATCACCGATAGTTTCGACGCCGACTTCGGCGTGGACGAGTGGCACGGCACCAACGTCTTCTTCCGCGACGGCGAGCGCGTGTTCCGCACCTACTTCATCAACAACCGCGGCGACGAGCAGATGGGCGGCACCTGGAACTACCTCGACGTGACGCCGCTCGGGCGCCAGGAAAAGTGGGAAGACTCGCCAGCGGGCTACCCGCAGAGCGAGCCGTACACGTGGTGGAACTGGCACGACAACTACGCCGCCGAGGCTTCGCCGGATCCCAAATGGAGCGCGGTCGTCGAGAACGCGAAAACGTCGTGACGATTCTGCTCGCGCACATCTCCGGCGTGCCGGTCGAAGAGCTGCTCGGGCCGTTGGGGAGCAGCGCCATCGGGGCGGGGATGATGGCGCTGCTCGGCGTGCAGTGCGCCCTGCTCAAAATCCGCCGCCGCCGCTAACGGCCTCGTAGGCGATAGTGCGCGTGGATTACGCCGGTGCCGAAGCGACGCGTCTCGAGGAGTTCGAGACTCCGCTGTTGGCCGGCTCGGAATGCCGGTTTTCCACCGCCGACGATCACCGGGTTGAGAAACAGGTGACACTCGTCGACGAGATCGGCTTCGAGCGCAAGCCCCGCAAGCTCGGCGCCGCCAATGTGGATGTCATGCTCCGATTCGCGCTTGAACTTCCGAATCGCCTCGGGGTCGAAGTCCCGCTCAAGACGCGTGTTGCGTGTCGGAGCCTTCGTCAGCGTTCGTGAAAAAACGATCTTTTGGGCCTTTTGCCATACCCGTGCGAAGTCGCGCTGCTCGGGCGGATAGGCTTCGATCGCCGCGGCATCCCAGTAGGCCATCGTCTCACAGAGTCGCCGCCCATAAAGGTGGGTTCCGATCGGCCGCAACAGCTCGGTAACGAACTTGAACACTTCATTGGGATTCACCCAGTCGAAGTTGCCGGCTGCGTCCTCTATGTAACCGTCGAGCGACGTATTGATAGCGTAAATCAGCTTCGCCATACGGACCAGGACGTTTCGCGCGGGGTTCGCGCTTAACCCACTCGAACCGAAGCGTTAATTTTCTGACGGCAGCGCGGCCCCGGCCTCGATCAGCTTCTCCGAGCGCAGATCGGACCAGAACACTTGCGGAATGCTCGTCTCGAGCGACGTGTAGTCCGCGAGCACCTGCTGCGGATTCGAGCAGCCGACGACAAGTGCGGCGGCGACGTCGGGCGCAAGCGAGAACTGCAGGGCGGCCGTGCGCAGATCGACGCCGTAGCGCGCGGCGACCGCGCGCAGGCGGTTTCGCTTCTCGATCGCCTCGGGCGGGATCTTATAGTTGTCCTTACCGTAGTTGAAGCGGGCGCTGCCGCTGATAAAGCCGGCGTTGAGCGACGAACCGACGACGAAGGCCATCCCGCGCTCGCGAGCCTTCGGAAAAACTTCGTGCAGCGCTCTCTCGTGATCGATCAACGAGTACTGACGCGCGAGCAGGCATACGTTGGCATCGGCCACGTCCATCAGCTTGAGAATCGGTTCGGGTGAGTTGACGCCGAGCCCCCAGCCTTTGATCACGCCTTCGTCGCGCATCCGGCTGAGCGCCGGGAACGCGCCCTTGCGCGCAATTTCGAATTGCTCTTCCCACGGCCCCGGCAGCCACGGATTATCCGGCGAGAGGTCGTGAACGAAGACGACGTCGAGCGCGTCGACGCCCAAGCGCTGCAGGCTGTCTTCGATCGAGCGCTTGACGCCGTCGGCGCTGTAATCGTAGCGAAGGTCGTTGGGCGAGGGAGTGAACGGAAAATATCGTTTGGCATGGTTGTCGCGCGACGCCGTCAGCAGCTTACCGACCTTCGAGGAGAGGATGTAGCCGGCACGCGGCTGTTGGTGCAAAAACGCACCGAGACGCCGCTCCGCGAGCCCCAGACCGTACCACGGTGAGGTGTCGTAGTAGCGCACTCCCGCGCTCCAGGCGGCGGCGATCGTCGCATACGCGACCTCGTCGGTGAGGTAGGCAAACTCGTTGCCGAAGGGCACGCCCCCGAGACCGAAGGGCTTCCCCCGGAAAATCTGCGAGGCATCCATGCGAAAGGTTATCCCCGCGCGGCCCGGCGGCCAAAACGGCGCCGAGAGCCGTTCGAGCCTTGACAACTCCAGGAGTTAGGTGTATATGCAAGTATATGGCCAGCGAATCCCTCCGCGAACTGCCGTGCGTCTGTGCGTCGATCCGGCGAGCCGCGCGTGCCGTCACGCGGCGGTACGACCGGGAGCTGCGAAAAGGAGGCCTGCGTTCGACGCAGTTCGCCTTGCTCCAGGCGCTCGATCTCGCCGGCACGTTGACGCAACGCCGACTCGGTTCGCTGCTGTCCGCCGATAGCACGACGCTTACGCGCACCCTTGCGCCGCTGATCGACGCCGGTTGGGTAAAAGACGAACGCGGCGAGGACCGGCGCGAACGGCATTTACGCCTTACGCATTCGGGCCAACGCAAATATCAGGAGGCCCTCCCGGGCTGGCGGCGCGCACAGAACCAGTTAAAGAAGATCGTCGGCCACGACTGGGAGCGGCTCGAACGCGACCTGCGCCGGGTCGCCGGCTCGATCGCTTGACTTTTTTTTGAGGAGATACATGCATATGCAACCACTGTCCAATCCAGAGCTCGAGTATTTACGAGCCGTCAATAGCGCAGCGCCCCCCAAAGATCCGCAGCTGCTGTTTCTGCTGATGGGGGCGTTCGCCAATGCCAATCGGGCGGGCGAGGGGGCGGCATTCCTTTCGGCCCGGCTCAACGAGTTCCAGCCGCGCCTTACCGACCCCCAGAAGGCGCTCTATTTGAGCGCGATCGCTTTGCTGCGCGCGCAGCACGCTCCGAGCGTTTCCGTGTTTACCCGCATCGCCGTGGTCAAAGGTGCGATCGCGATGCTCGACCAGGCGAAGGCGCTTTCGGGCGGAGAGATCTTTGTGGTGAACTGGATTTCGGGGGTGGTTCGCTCGCAGCTTCCCGGCTTCTTCGGCCAGAGGAAGGCGGCGCGGCTCGACTTAGCGTGGTGCGAGACGAACGCCATCAAGGCGCCGCACTCCGGGTGGCTGCGAGAAGTGTACTTTGGTTTGGGAAAACTCGCGCTGGGAGACGCCAAACGCGCGAGCGCACAGGAATACCTTCGGCGAAGCGGCTACGAGAGCTTCAGCAAGAGCGTGATGCTCATCACGCCGTTTTCAAACGACCCCGCGGCCGGGCACGCCTTCGCCGACCGCCGCATTCGGGAGGTCGTTCCCGGCCGGGTCTATGCGCTTTCGGGCTTTGAGTTCACCGAGTTCTATTTCGTCGTCTCCGACGACGGCGCGCAGCTGATCGGAATCGATGCCGGCACCAGAGCCGATTCGGCAAAGGCTGCGTACGAAGCGTTGCGCAGCTACGCGCCCACGTTACCCGCCCTGACGACGATCTTCGTTACCCACGCCCATTGGGACCACGTCGGCGGCCAGCGCTATTTTCGTGGACTCGAGCCGCCGCCGCGCTTCTTTGCCAGAAGCAACTACCACGAGGAGATCGCGCGAGAGCTCGGCGCCCCGAACTCGTTCGGGAAGTACTTCTTCGGCGACCGGTTTCGCTTGGACGACGTAACGGCGTTCAAGCCCGACGCGACGATCGATCGCGCGACCGAGCTGACGATCGGCGGAACGCGCATCGAGTTGATCCCGATCGACGGCGGCGAGACGCACGACGCGATGTTCGTGCATCTGCCGGAGCTCGCGGTGCTTTTTGCCGGCGATTTCATCATGCCGTACATCGGTGCGCCGTTCGCCGCCGAGGGAAACCTGCAAGGCCTGTTCGATGCGATCGACATCGTGGTGCAAAAACGCCCGCGCCACTTGCTGCATGGGCACGAACCGCTCACGCAAAACTTCTCGTCGCCGGAGATGTTGGCGCAGGTCAAGACGGATCTCGCTTGGCTAAGCGACCAGGTGCGGGCCGCAATCGCGCGCGGCGAGAGCCGAGCCGCAATCCATGAGGCAAATCTGATTCCGCCCGGCCTTCTGGGCGGGCGCCCTGACGTGCCGCTGGCGTACCTGACGATGCGAGAACACGTGATCGACCGGCTCTTTCATCAAAACACCGGCTACTGGCAGGCGAATCTCGACGGCCTCGACCATTTAAGCGATGCCGATCGCGGCGATCTTCTCGTCGACTATCTCGATCTCTCTGAAAAACGGCTGCTCGGTGCGATCGAGCGAATGGCGGCCGACGGCCGATACGAACTGGCCGCAGCGCTGCTGCGATGGTCGATCGCCCGTTTGGAGCGCAGCGATGCGCTCGCGCGAGCGCGGCGCAGCGTCTATCTCAAGCTGATGGAGAAGTATCAGAACACAGACCCATTCAAATACATCCTGTACTCGGCAGCGATCGGCGAACGAACTCCGGCGATGGCTTCAGAAAGCCGTTCGCCGGCGTGGTCAGTCGCCGGCATCTCCCAACGACAGCAAGAGCCTGCGCAACAGGTCGCCCAGCTGTAACTGCTCGCGCGCGCTCAAGCCGGAGAGCAGCCGTTCTTCGTTGGCAACGTGTTTGGGGGTGGCGGCGTCGATCAGCGCCTTCCCCTTTTGTGTCAGCCGGACCAGCGTTCCGCGACGATCGGTCGGATCGGGTCGTCGCGACACCAGGCCGGCTTCTTCCAGGCGATCGATGCGATTGGTCATCGCGCCCGAGGTGAGCATCATCTCGCGAAACAGCTCCGTGGGAGAGAGTTGGTACGGTGGGCCCGAGCGCCGCAGGGAAGCCAGGACGTCGAACGACTCCCCCTGCAGCCCGGAGAGCGAGTGCGTCTCGTCGAGACGCGGCCGCAGCGCCGCTGCGGTCCGCTGGATTCGCCCGACCAAGCCCATCGCTTTCGTATCGAGATCGGGTCGTTCGCGTTTCCACTGTGCAAGTATTTGGTCGATCCGGTCCTGCATATCTCGATGTTAAGACACTTGACGGACGCGTTCCTGTTTGATATCTTCATGTTAAGATGATTAGCATAAAGGTTGATTCTTTGGACCACGTCGTCCTCAACGTGAGCGACGCCCAGCGCAGCCTCGCGTTCTACGCCGGCGTTCTCGGCATGCGCCCCGAACGCACCGGCGAGTTTCGCTCCGGGCGCGTCCCCTTTCCCTCGGTGCGGATCGACGCCCGTACGATCATGGCCTTTTTAGATCCCGCGCACCGCGAGGCAACGCCTCCGAATCGAAACCTCAATCACATCGCGCTCGCGCTCAAAAACGCGCCCGCCGAGATCGCCGAGTTTCTCACGCAACGCAGCATACCGATCGTACGCGAGATGACCGGCAACTTCGGCGCGCAGGGCGATACCGTTCATTCGTTTCACGTCTTCGATCCGGACGGCAATCTGCTCGAGCTGCAAGCGTACGAATAGTGCGTGGCCCGGGCGCGTCATGCGCTCCGTGCGTACGAAGCGGCGAAGCCCTGACGCCAGCTCGGATACCTCAGCGTCCAGCCCAGTTCTCGTTTTGCCTTCGCGTTCGAGGCGCCGCGCGACTGCGTCGCCATGACGACCAACGCTTCACCGGCGAAGACCCTTGCGAGCAAGACGGGATAGTGCGGCGGCGGTTTCGCGCCGAGGATCTTGGCCAGCTCCGGCAGCCACACGCGGTTTGGCGCGGGGTCGTCGTCAACGACGTTGTAGATCGCCGGACCCTCGTGCCCGAGCGCAAGGACGGTCGCGCCCGCGGCGTCTTCCACCTGAATCTGCGAGAGAATGCCCGCGCCGCCGCCGACGACCGGAAACTTGCCGGCGCGCACGGCGGCGACGAGCGCGTCGTTCGGCGCGCCGTAGAAGCCGCCGTACCGTAGTGCAATTCCGCCCGCGCCGGTCACCGCCTTATCGAGGTAAGCCAGCGCGGCGAAGGTCTCGCGCATTGCCGCCGGCGGCGTGTCGAGCGGATCGTCTTCGGTCTTCACCGAGCCGCCCTTTCGCTCGTAGCGAGAGGCGCCGTAGCTCTGCGCGATAATCCGGCGCACGCCGGCCTCACGAGCCGCCGCCAGCAGAATATCGATCCCTTCGGTCCGCAGGCGATTGGTCATGGCGAAGCTTCGGTCGAAATTCTTGAAGTCCGAAAGTGTTGACAGCGCCGTCGGTTCGTAGATCACCGCGTCGGGCCGCGTGTCGGCGAGCGCAGCGCGAACGGCGGCGGCATCGAGCGCGTCGAGCGCCATCGGCTGCGCGCCGAGCGCGCGCAGCTGCTCGAACTTGCTCGGTGAACGGGAAGTGCCGATCACCTCGTGGCCTCGCTCGTGAAGCTGCCGCACGAGTGGAGTACCGATCGCACCGGTAGCGCCGATCACCATCACTCGCATAGTCTCTCCTCTAGTTCAAGTCCCGCGGACGTGCCGCGCGTTCATGCAGAGGTCTTACCCACGCGTGCCGGTGCGGGCGCGCCTCAAGCTCCGGCCATACCGCATAACCGTTCAAGCGGCAGGTGCTTCTTCGACGCGGGCGTCGAAGAAGCGGCCGATGGGTTCGATGAGCCGGAGGGCGAGGGTCGCCGGGGTTCTCTACCTCGCGATCATCGCGATCGGCGTCGTCGGCTTGCTGTACGTACCCAACGTTATCTACGTTTCGGGAAACGCCGCCGCCACCGCGCACAACCTCGTCGCGCACGAGACGCTTTTCCGCGCGGGCATCTTCCTCGAGCTCTGCGGCGCGACGCTGGAGATCTTCCTCGTGCTCGCGCTCTACGCTCTGCTCGGCGGCGTCGATCGCAGCCTAGCGATCCTTACGGTCATTCTGGGATTGATGGATGTGCCGATCTTCTTCGTAAACGCGCTCAACAGCTTCGGCGCGCTGCTCTTTGCCGGCGGCACCGATTTCTTGTCGGCGTTCTCGGAGCCGCAGCGGCAAGCGATGGTCAGGCTGTTCCTCAGGCTGCACCACGATGGTGAAGTGGTGAACGAGGTCTTTTGGGGACTCTGGCTGCTGCCGTTCGGCCTGCTCGTCTACAAATCGGGCTTTCTTCCGCGCTTTCTCGGCGTCTGGCTGATTTTGAACTGCTTTGCTTATCTGGCGCAGAGCGCGGCCGGCATTCTTCTGCCGCAGTATGCGGAGGTGGTCGCGAACGTCGCGACGCCGGTGCAGTTCGGAGAGATTGCGATCACGCTGTGGCTGCTGATCATGGGGGTGAACGTGAAACGCTTGGGGAGCGTATCCGGCTAGAGGCTCCCGCGCACTTCGAGTCGATAGAGGAGATTACGCTTCACATCGGGCCACTCGTGGCTCAAGATGCTGTACATCACGGTATCGCGCACCGTTCCGTTGCGGCGCCGCGAATGGTGGCGAATGACGCCGTCTTTTTTGGCTCCGAGCCGCTCGATCGCGCGCTGCGAGCGGAAATTGAACGGATCGGTCCGGAAGCCGACCACCCCGGCGCCCAGCGTTTCGAAGGCGTGCCGCATCAGCAGCAGCTTGCAGGCCGGGTTGAGTTTGGTTCCCTGCAGCGAGCGTGCGTACCAGGTGTACCCGATCTCGACGCGGTCGGCATCTGCGATGATGTCGTGGTAGCGCGTGCTGCCGGCGATCCGCCCGGTCTGCAGATCGCGAACGACCCACGGCAGCATGTGCCGCGCGCGCTCGCCCGCGAGTGCGCTCGCAACATACGCGTCGACCTCTTCGGGGCGCGGAACGGCCGTAAACCACAATTCCCAAAGATTCCCGTCGGCGACGGCGGCACGCAAACCCTCGGCGTGGCCTTCGTTTAACGGCTCGAGGTGCACGCCGTACCCCTCCAGCAGAGCCGGTTCGATCGGTTTCAATCGTCTACGTAGACGGAACGCATTTCCCGTTGGTGACGCGGCAGGTCGCAATAACGGCCGGTGTCGAGCCGGCAGTAAACGGCGATCCCTTGATCGGCGTCAGCGCGCCGCTGCTGCCGATCTGGTACGCAGAGATCGTACCAACGTTACTGTTGCCGACGTATAGGAACTTGTCCGACGGGTCGACCGCGCCGTAGCAGGCGCCGGAGCCCGCGGCGAATGGCGAGCCTTTTATCAGCGTCAGCGCGCCGCTGCTCGCAATCTTATACGCGTACACGTTTCCCGAACTAAGATTCGGGACGAAGACGAACTTGCCGTTGGGATCGACGACGATGCTGCACGGGCCGGCACCCGAGGCAAACGGCGAGCCTTTGACCGCCGTGAGCGCGCCGCTGCTCGCATTGATCGCGTAGGCAGAGACGTTACCGGCGCCGTTGTTGCTGACGTACGCGAACTTCCCTTTCGGATCGATCCCGATGCCAAACGCCGCGCTGCCGGCGGCAAACGGCGACCCCTTCACCGGCGCGAGCGCACCGTTGCTCCCGATCTTATACGCCGAGACGTTATCCGAACCGGCGTTAGGCACGTAGACGAACTTACCCGACGGATCGGTCGCGATGTACTGCGCGCTGGTCCCGGCCGCGAACGGCGATCCTTTCACCGCCGTGAGCGCGCCGCTGCTCCCGATGGAAAACGCCGAAACGTTGCTGTTGCTGCTTTGGCCGACGTTCGCGACGAACGCGAACTTGCCGCTGGAATCGACGGCGATGCCGGAGGGCGAGGTGCCGCCCGCAAACGGCGAACCTTTGAGTTGTTTGAGGGCGCCCGACGACGCGTCGATCGTGAAGGCCGAGACATTCGCCGAGCCGGCGTTGGAGGCGTACGCGAACTTACCGCTGGGATCGACGGCCACGCCCGAAGGATTGGAGCCGGCATTAAACGGCGAGCCTTTCACCGGCGTCAGTGCACCGTCGCCGGCGATTTTATAGGCGGAGACATTGGTCGAACCTTCGTTGGCCTCGTAGGCGAACTCGGCGCCGGCGTCGGGGAAGGCGTCGGACCGCGCGAGGGCGCGGCTCTGGCTCACGCCGGTATTCGGAAGCGCCGAGTTCGAACCTTGCGATCCGCCGTTCGAGCAGGCGGAGAGCAGCGCGACGGCGGCGAGCGCCGAGATGGGAAATGCGGCAAACGAGTTTCGCATGGGACTGGCTCCTTTTTAGGCTATTGGCCGATCGTCAAGCCGATCGGTGAGATGCACGCTCTTCATTTGAAGAATCACTACGATCCGTACGGCGCGAATTGGTGCCAGGAGATTCTCTATGAGAACCTCCCGCCGAGGTAGCTCCGAGGGACTTGGATTTCTCCCGGCAGACTCCTTGCGCCGCTACTGCGGCGGCGGTAAGAGCAGGCGCGGTTTGAGCGTTACGGTTCTGCTTGCACTGCCGCGCGCGACGGTGACGGTAAACGGTTTGCTGCCCTGGCTGTACGGAAAGAAGTCGCCGGAGCCGAATCCCGCCGAGACCCGATTGCCGGCAAAGGCGGTGATGCGATCGCCGGCGGCGATGCCGGCTTGGGCCGCCGGGCTGCCCGGCACGACCCGCCGCACTTCAAAGGCGGCGGCCTCGGTTTGATTGAGGCTGAGCCCGACGCGGTCGCTGCGAAACGGCATGTGCAGGTTGCGATTCGGAATGAACGTCGCCGTCTGCGCCTTGTAATCGAAGACAACCGTGAAGCGCTGGAGGAATGCCGAGCCAAGGTTTCCCGCTACGCCGCGCGTTGCGAAGAAGCCGGACTTCACCTGCGGAATCGCGATCGGAACGTTTTGGAACGTTTGGCCGGCGAACGCAAACGATTTCGCGGCCGTCACCGTGTCCAGAAAACCTCCGCCCACCCCGCCGGGCGACGCGTACGTGAGCCCGGCCTTGGGAAAGAGATGCTGTTCCTGCACGAACGGCAGGTTGAGCACGACGCCGCCGGCGTTTCCGGTATCGAGCAGGTAGTATCCCGAGACGCCGTCGACCGTCGCGAGCACGTACGAATGCTGGCCGTCGGATTTAAACGGCAGCGTCACGCCGCCGGAAGGCGCGGGCGCGCCGAACGGCGCGACGTCCATTACGTGGTCGGCGTAGCGCACGCCGATGCGAAAGTTCGCGAGGTACTCTGCGCCGATCAAGCCTTCCGGCGAGACGCCTTTACGCGGGTGCGAGAACGGATACGAGAGCGGCGTGACGACGAAGTTCTGATGGAGAAGGCGCGCGCCGCCGTAATCGACGGTCGATACGGGAGCGAAGGCGGTCATCTGCTGCGTCGCGCCGACGCCGCCGCTCGCGATGCCGCCCGAGGCGTGAAGGCCAAGGCGCTGCGCTGCGCCGGGCAGCAAGAAGTTGCCGCCGCCGGAATCAAAAACCAGCGTGGCCCGTTTTCCGTCGAGCGTCACGGGGACGACGATGTGGCCGAACGTATCGACCGCGTCGCTGACAAACGGAATCGAGATGGGCGCGGCGAGCTCGCCGTGCGAGACGTAGGGAGGGCGCGCCAGCGCTGCAGGATCGGCCGTCGCAGCGAACGTCACCGAAGTAACCGTGGTGGTCGTCGTCGTGTTGCTGCTGTTGACGTCGACGCTGCGCATCGCTACCGGCACGCCCTGCACCGTTTGGAAGTTGGCGTTGGTCGTGGTGTCGAGGCCCTGCGCCGTCTGCGCCACGACTTTCACGAGCCGATAGGACGCGGCGTCAAAATACAGATCGGCCGGCGATCCGCCTGCGGGCTCGACGTGCAGCACGTAGGCGTGCTGTCCATCGGCGGTCTCTTCTTTTCCGGAGGTTATCGTCGAGCGCTGGTTGGGACGAAAGAAAGCATTGCTGCTAAGGTAGGCTTGCGTCACGGCGTCGGCGACGAACGACGGCAGGCTCACGATCGAGAGCGAGCCGTTCGCTACCGTCCACTGCGTGCCGTCGTAGCCTTGCACGAAGGTCGCCGGGCCGATCACGACTTGGTTTCGGGAATACCCGCTGCGCAGATCCGTCACGCCCTCAAACGCGCTTGGAGGCCCGCCGTTTTGGACGAAGCTGCCCGACTGTTTCATCGTTGCGAACCCGTCGAGCACCGCTCCGCCCGCGGCCGTGTGCGCCGAGACGAGGATCTGGTCGATCTTCGCGGCGTCAAGCGCCGGGGTGTCGGGAGCGGCGTTTACCGCTCCCGTCGAGACGGTCGTACCAAGGATGAGTGCGGAAAGAAGAGCGGTTGCGCGTATCATGCCGCGCAATTCTCGCTCCGAGACGCCTTACCTTGGCTGGTTTACGGCGTAACCTCGTAGACCGTTCCGCAGGACTCCGTCGAAGTGCCGCACGTGCCGCCGCCTACGAACGTGGTGCCGTACACCTTTGAGTTCTCGACGACGACGCTGCCGTAGGGCAGTTCTCCATCGGAGGTCCCAACCTGGAAAGTGTGCAGGATCGACTCGTTGTAGCCCGAGCCCGAAGGCGAAAGCTCAAAGACGGTCCCGATGCCCTGCGAGCTTAGGCTTTGGGATGTCGCGCCGTAGATATTGCCACTGCTGTCGGCTGCGAGACCTTCCGGATCCACCGGAAAGATGCCGTCCTGCGAGCCGTTGCCGAACGAGTGGAGAACGTGCTCGGTGTAGCCTTTACCTTTGCGAGTCAGCTCGTAAGCGGTGCCGCAACCCCTGGCTCCGCAGACGCTCGAGCTGCCGCCGTTAAGGGTGACGCCGAAGAACGCGCCGTTCTTACCGGCTAGGAGTCCCGCGCGCGGTTGGTCGCCATTGGCGCCTGCCTTGAAGTGGTACAAAATCGTCTCTTTTCCGCTCGGCGTGATCGAGAAAACGGTTCCGCAGGTCGCCGTGCCGTAGGGCGATGTTGGGCAGCCGCTAGAGCCTCCGCCAAACTCCGTCGTACCGTACAAGGTGCCGCTGCTATCGGCGATCAGCGAATCGCGAGGCGAAGCGCCATCTTTTCCGCCTTTGAACGCATGGAGGATCTTTTCGGTCCATTTCGAGCCCGAAAGCGTCAGAGAGAATACCGTGCCGCAGCCTGCTACTCCGGAAGGCGGCGCACAGGTCTTCGACCCACCGCCGGCCGTCGTCATGCCGTAGAGCACGCCGTTCGCTCCGAGCATCACATCGCCCAAGGGCAGCGCGCCGTCTTTTCCGCCCTTGAAAGCGTACAAGATCTTTTCAGTGTATTTTTTCCCGTTCGGCGTGAGTTGGTAAACCGTACCGCAGCCGTTGGAACTGCACCCCGTTCCGTCGCCGCCGTAGTCAGTCGCGCCATAGAGCACACCGTTTTTGCCAACGATAACGCCGGCTTCGTTGCCGGCTCCGTCGCTGCCGCCCTTGAAGCTGTAGAGCACGCGTTCTTTTCCGGCCGACGATATTTCGAAGACGGTGCCTTCCTGATAGCCACTCGGACCCGTCGCGCCGCCGCCGTTGGTCGTGCCGAAAAACTCGCCTGGGCTGCCGGCCGATAATCCAGCGTACGGCGCTTGACCATCTGGCGAGCCTTTGAACGCGTGCAGAATCTTTTCGTTCCCGGAAGGTCCGAATACGGAACGCGCGTTCGAAGCGTCGGCTTGACTAGAAATCGCGGAAGGCAGCGAGTTGCCGCCCTTGCACGAGACCAGTGCAATCGCGAAAAGAGAAAGCAGAATAGAAGAACGATGCTTCACAACAGCTCCTTTTCAGAGGCGGAAACCGTTTAACGCCCGTGCATAGCGCACGAAGCTTAAACGCCCTCCGAGCAATCCTGCGCCTTTCTCTCGGCTTTGTCAATCAAGCGTATACGGGCCTTACGACCCATGCCTATGAGGCAAATTACCCAGATGCCATCGGCTTTTTCGCGGTTCTCGGCGTTGCAGAGCACAAGCTTCGTTGCGTAACGGAAAATCGACGAGCGCGCGCCCAGCGGAATCCGTCGGATCGCGATTTGCAGCGGCGTGCGAAGCATTGCCCGACGGCCACGAGGCTACCGCCCTATCGGGGCAGCTCGCGTCGCGCCGAGAAAGGCTTCGACGTGGCGCTTGAGCTTAAAAGGCCGCGCAGAAGGTGAACACCTAGACATAACCTAACCGTTGGGTTATTGTACTAGGTGCCATCGATCAGAGTCGGCGCGTGGCGCCTAACGGTAATTCCGGGCGATCACGAGCCTCGACACGTGCACGCCAGGCACGGCAGCGCTGGCGCTGATGAGGCGGTGTTTCGACCGAGCGCTTACGCGGAGGCAGGTGCGGGAAGCGGAAATGCTCGTAATCGACCACTTCGCTGAGCTCGAGGAACTTTGGGAACGGTATTGCTGATGAACTCGACAAAGGCTCGCCGGCCGCTCACGAATGTGCAGATTGATGCCGCCTATCGACGCCGCGAAAAGCGCCTACGCGCGGAGCCGCTTGCGACATCGGTGCGTTTCCTGCCCTCCCGAGGTGCAGTGCTCATCGAGATGAACAACGGCGCGGCGCTGATCATACCCCGGCGGCTTCTTCAGGGACTGCGCGCTGCGTCACCCGCACAGCTTCGGCGTGCACGCATTGACGCGAAGGGAACCGTCGTGAGCTGGCCCGAACTGGACGCCGACTTCACGATAGTGTCGCTGCTGCACGGGGTCTACGGAGGAAAGCGTTGGATGTCCGAACTTGCGCGACACGCCGGCGAAAGCAAATCTGCGGCGAAGGCCACGGCCGCCAGAATCAACGGAGTGAAAGGCGGTCGCCCGCGAAAGGCCATATAGTCAAGCCCCAGTTCAATTTGCCGGGGTTTTGGATCGATCCCCAACTCGCCCCACATCCGTGAAGAATCGTACGCAGAGGTTACTGCCCCCGTACGGCTTCGTCCTGGGGAATCGTGCGTTCGCCCTGCCTTTGGATTGCCTCTAGGAAGATGTCGCCGTAGCGTTCGAGTTTGACGTCGCCGACGCCGCCGATCTGCCGGAAGGCCGTGAGCGTCGATGGCTGGCTCGCCGCCATCTCGCGCAACGTGGCATCGGAGAAGATCACATAGGGCGGAACGCCCTGTTCGTCGGCCAACCGCTTGCGCAGCGCGCGCAACCTTTCGAATAGCGCTTCGTCGCCGGTCGCGGTGACGGTTTCGCCAGCGGCTTTGCGGCCGCGGCGCTTCTTCCCCTTAAGGACCGCCCGCGGCATCGCGAAGAAAAACTCACGCTGCTCTTTGAGTGCACGTCGCCCCTCCTCTGTTAGCACGACTGTGCGGTATTCGCCCTCCTCAATGCAGCCGGTCCGCAGAAGCTCGGAGAGCACGGCCATCCACTGCTCTTTGCTCTGATCCTTTCCGATGCCGAACGTCGACAAGCGCTCGTGCCCCCACGAGAGTACCTTTTCGCTGCGCTCACCGCGTAGGACGTCGATCACGTGATGCCCTCCGGTCGAGAATCCCCGGTGCTCGCGTACCCGGTAGACGCAGGAGAGCATCTTAGCGGCGAGCAGCGTGCCATCGATCTGCTCGACCGGCTGCAGGCAGTTGTCACAGCTGCCGCAGTTCTGCGCGACCTGCTCTTCACCGAAGTACTGCAGCAGATGCGCTCGGCGGCAGAGCGGGGTTGCGGCGAAGTCCAGCATTTGGCGCAGCAGACGCTCTGCCTGAGCGCGCTCCTTGTCGTCGGCGATTTGGCGGATGAAGAATCGCTGCTTGGCAGCGTCGCCACCGCTCAAGAACAAGGCGCACTCGCTGGGCAGCCCGTCGCGACCGGCGCGCCCGGTCTCCTGATAGTAGCCCTCCAAGTTCTTGGGAACGTCGAAGTGGACGACATAGCGCACGTTGGGCTTATTGATGCCCATGCCGAAGGCGATGGTCGCGCAGATCACCCGGACCTCGTCGCGAATGAAGAGCTCTTGGTTGCGCGATCGCTCTCGGGACGACAGGCCCGCGTGGTATGGCAAGGCCGAGATGCCGCTCGCCGAAAGCTTGCGCGCGAGCTGCTCGACGGAGTCGCGACTCTGCGCGTAGACGATCCCACTCTCGGTCGAGCGCGCTTGCGCCCAGGCGACCAGCTGACCCACGGCCTCGCGCTTCTCGAAGACGCTGTAGCGGAGGTTGGGCCGGTTGAAGCTCGCGACGAAGCGCTCCGGGCTGCGCAGCTCGAGAAAACGCTCGATGTCGTCGCGCACGCGCTGGGTGGCCGTCGCGGTGAGCGCGAGGATCGGAACCTCCGGATGCAGTGCGCGTAAAGAGGAGATGCGGCGGTACTCCGGACGAAAGTCGTGACCCCACTCGCTAATACAGTGCGCTTCGTCGACGGCAATGCGGCGGAGGTTCCAGCGCTGCAAACCGGCCAGAAAGCCGGAGAGAACGATGCGCTCGGGTGCGACGTAGAGCAGCCGGTACTCGCCGCGATCGAGCCCCTCCAGCCGTTGCGCAGCCGTGACGGAGTCGATCGAGCTGTTAAGGAACGTCGCGGGGATCCCGTTGGCCTCGAGGGCGTCGACCTGGTCCTTCATCAGCGCGATCAACGGCGAGACGACTAACGTCAAGCCGTCTTCCAGAAGCGCGGGTAACTGATAGCACAACGATTTCCCGCCGCCGGTCGGCAGCAGCGCGAGCGCGTCGCGGCCGGCAAGGGTTGCCTCGGCAATTTCGCGCTGCAGCGGCAGAAACGTTTGGTACCCGAAGTGATGGTTCAGCGCGTCGTCAAGTGTCATGCCGCCGGCCGTCGTCACGTGAAGATGCGCTCGTCGAAGGCAAACGGTTCGAAGGCCTTGGCGATTTTGATGGCGGCGAAACGGCTGTGCAGGGGGTTGATGAGGTAGTTAAATTCCGCAGGCACGATTGCGGACGGCACGGCGAGCGCCAGTGCGGATCCCTCCGCGATGAATCGTTGCCCGATCTCTACCGTCGCTTCCGAGCGCACAGCGCTGCGCCAGCCCGAGGGCAGCGAGGGAAGGCGCACGGCGTTGGCCTCTTCGAGCAGCGCGCCCGCAAATGCGTAGTCGGCAGGTGCGTCGGAACGATCGATGCTCGCGAGAATCTCCAAGATCGCAAGCGATCTCGAGGATGACGCATAGACGGCGCGCGTTCCTTTGCGATTCCAACGGCCGCCGGCGATTGCCGCGCCGTCTCCACTAAAGGCCGACGCCGGCGTCGGGCAAAAGTGCGTGCGCACCAATCGCCACACCTCGATCACGCAACGCCGCCGTACGCGATCGTGGCGAGGACCTGGCGTACCATTTCCACGCCCGGCTCGGTGGCGAGCAATTCTAACGGCGTGCGGCCGCCGAGGCTCCAGTTCCCTGCTCGCAGCCAGTGCAGCGCGCGGCCTCGCGCACCGATATAGAGGTCGGCCTCGGCGAGAATCCTGGCCAGCCGGACCGCGCGATCACCTTCGGCGACGTCGAGCCGCACGCCGCGATCGCGCTTGCGGTGCAGCGTGCGCACGGAGAATCCGATTACGCCGGCGACCTCGTCTTCGGAGAGCCCGGCATCGAGAAGGTCGTCGAGCGCCGACGGGGGCAGACCTCGGCCAACCGCGTCGATGATCGCATCATCACTGGGTTTCCCTTGGCGCAGAAGGTCACGAATGAGCGTTCGCGCGCCCCCGCGCTTGACAGATGACACGTCAGGGTATGCCATTTGTCTAGACTATCAGAGGCGGTCTCACCTTGTCAAAACGCCGCAGGCAGACCGAGTTAAGCGGCTTACTCTTCAGCACGCGGCGGGTGGAGCGGCTCAGACACGCTTGCATCGAGCGCAAGGACAATTTTGCCGCGGGCTTTTCGACGAGCGAGTTCGGTGTAGGCGTCCTTGACGGCTGCGAACGGATAGATCGCTGCGAGCGGCATGACCAGCTCGCCCCACGCGATGAGGTTGGCAATCGACGCGAGCGTCTCGCGGCTGGCGGCCGTCGACGAACCGTCGGCCTTAGTGCCGTATTTTTCCGCCGCCGTGAAGTCGATGACCGTCTCGATGCGCTCGGGCGCGACCCCTAGGGCGACGGCCAGGTCGACATAGCCGCTGCCGAAGAGATCGATGAATGCATCGAAACCCCTCGGCGAAAGGGCGTGCAAGCGTTCTGCGAGGCCATCGCCGTACGCGACCGGTTCGACTCCGACTGAATGCAGGAAGTCCGCGTTGTCGTTGCTTGCGATGCCGGTGACGCGCGCGCCCGCGCGCCGCGCGAGCTGGACCGCCAAGGAGCCGACGCCGCCGGCCGCGCCGCCCACCGCCACGACGTCGCCCGGTCGCAACGCGACGGCGCGCACAGCGGCCACCGCGGTCGTCGCGGCGACAAACAGACTTCCGGCGCGATACCAGTCGAGCGACGGCGGCTTCGGGATGAGCCGCAACGGCGTGCTCGCGACGTACTCGGCCTGCGCCGAACGTTCGTCAGACCAGCCGAGCACCTCGTCCCCTACGGCAAAGCCGGTGACGCCCGCGCCGATCGAGTCGATGCGTCCCGCGAAATCCGTCCCCTGACCAGACGGAAAGTCGCTCGGAAAGACATCCTTGAGATGACCTTCGCGAATCGCGATCTCGCCCGGATTTGTGCCCGCGGCGACGACGCGTACGACGATCTCCCCCGCCTTCGGTTCGGGCTTCGTGACATCCACGATTTTGAGTCGTTCGAGTCCGCCGTAGGCGGAAAGCTGCACGGCTTTCGGCATATGCGTCGCGCCTTCAGTACCGCTGGGAAAACGCCCTCCAGTCGCACTGCCGGCAGAAGCTCCGCCGCGCTCGGGTGCAAGCTCCCGTAGTTAGCTAATCTTACGCCGCGACGTGCTCCGCGGCAGCCATCGCGACCTTGCGTTGTCGTTGCCCGTTCCGGCGTAGCGACCCACCGCCTAAGAAATTCGTTCGATTTTTTACTTGGCTACGGTTGCGCCGATCGGCGAGTCGAGACCGGTGATGATCTTCGCCGGCGCGCCACCCGCCGGATATGCATAGAAGAACGCTCCGGGGTTTGGCGCCACCGTCGGCCGGGCAGTACACTTTGTTCTTTTCAATCCAATTTTGCACGCAGTCGGTCGCGTCCTTGAGCGCGGTGCTTCCCTTTTCAGAGCCCGTCGCTCCCGCGATCGTAAAGCGATAGATAGTGTTGGTATTCTGGTCGGAGACGGTTACGTACTTACCATCCCACTGAACTTGGCCGGGGTACTCGATACTCCGGTTGAGCGAGATGTTCTGCATCGACTTGCTTCCCTTGCGCAGACCGCAGAATGCGAAGCTGCCGCCGGAGCCGCTGCTGCCGTCGGCGTAGAGATTGCCCGCGTCATCGTAGCCGACGAACCAGTAGTTGAAGAGGCCCGAGCAGGTGTAGGTCTTCGGCTTGCCGGCGGCCTTTGCATACACCGCGACGCTGCCTTCGCCGTAGAGGGTATTTTCGACGTTGCTCACCGCGAGATTGCCGGTGGTCTTGTCATACGAACAACCCGCTGGGTATTGGCCTGAGTCTTGCAGCGTCGCTACCGGCGTCGAGGTGCCGGCCTTGTACTCGACGATCTCCGACGCGAGCAAATTCGCGACCCAGATATGCGAGCCTTCGCTGCACATGCCGTACGACTCGTTGAAGCCCGACAGCGTTCCTACCGGCTTTCCCGAGGGCAGGGCGAAGATATCGACGTCATTCGAGCCTGCGTCGGAGATATAAAGAAGCTTCTTGTTCTTGGCGTCGGGCGAGATCCAAGACGCGCGGTGATCCGGGTGCAGCGCCCGAGTCACCTGTGCAGGGCTGGCTCCCACCGTGGTGGGCGCCGACTGAAACCCGCTACAGCCGCCGAGCATGCCGGCCGCGAGAATGCCCAAGCCATACAGGCGCATGTTAGAGACGTTCATCGAAAGGTTTCCCTCACTTCGTTTAGCTGGAAAAGCTTATTTTTTGTATCGTACGACGGTCGCTCCGATCGGCCACGAGATACCCCGGAGGATCTTGAGCGGCGGGCCGCCGGCTGGATATCCGTAGATGAGCGCTGCCGCACTCCCGGAGGCTGGGCAGTACACGGTGTTCTTTTCGATCCAATTTTGGGTGCAGTCATCCGCGTCTTCAAGCGACGTACTGCCCTTTAAGGCTCCCCTTTTTTCTTTGATCGTGAACCGGTATACGGTGGAATTATTCTGGTCGGAGACGGTTACGTAGGTACCATCCCACTGGACTTGCCCGGGGTAGTCGATGCTCTGATCGAGCGAGATGTTCTGCATCGAACGGCTCCCCTTGCGAAGTCCGCAGAATGCGAAGCTGCCACTCGAGAGGCTGGTCTGACCATCGATGTACAGGTTGCCCTCGGCGTCGTATCCGGGGAAGTAGTACCTGAATATGCTCGAGCAGGTGTCAGTCGCCGGCGAGCCCTTCGCCTTGGCATAGACGGCAACGTTGCCTTTGCCGTCGCTCGTACTATCGACGTTGCCGACCGCGAGATTGCCCGTCGTCTTGTCGTACGAACAGCCGACGGGAAACTGCCCCGGATCGGCGAGGGTCGCTATCGGCTTCTCGCTAGCGGCGTCGTATTCCAAGATCTGACTCGCGGCGGTACTGGTGACAAACACGTGCGAGCCGTCGGCGCACAGGCCCTGGGGCTGATGGAGATCGTTGGCCAATAGTCCCAACGGCTTGCCCGACGGCAACTCGAAGATGGCGACGACGTTCATGTACCAGTCTGAGACATAGAGAAGCCGCTTCTTTTTGGCGTCGGGTGAAATCCAAGACCGCCGATAACCAAGATGCGCCGCCTTCGGGAACGCGTCGCGAGACGTTAGCGTCGAGAAGCTAATCCCTTGCGGAGTCGAGTGCGCCGGACTGGCTACCCCCGAGCTGGGGACCGAGAGCGGCCCGCCGTTACAGCCGACGAGCAGCGCGATCGTCGCGGCAAGACCCAGGGCGCGCCTCAACGTACTCGAGATATTCATGGGCAACCGCATTGGCCGTATTGGAGCCGGCTCTTCTCGGCGAGATGTCACCAAAGATGACCAAAGAATCTGCCATCTCGGTGAGCAGTTCAAGCGCAACGACGGGCTGCTTGAACCGTGTGCTTTAGCTTCCCAACTCCGCGCGCAGCCTGCGAGCCTTCACGTTGAACGCTGGGTCAGTCGTCAACGAGCCCATCGTAAGATACGCTGAGACCAGGCGGCGCGGATAATGCTGGCCGATCATCTCGAATCTCTCGATCGCCAGTCGCATCGTTCGAGCCGCGCGTGCGGTTTCATCGAGCGCTGCCAGCGACTCGGCCTGGAGCTGCAAGGCAGGGGCTACGAGGCGCTCTCTTCCGATCCTGATGAAGGAACTTTCCGCCGCCTCCGAGGCCGCCAGCGAACGATCGAAGCGGCGGTCGGCGAACTCAGTTCGCGCCTCCAGCAGATAGGCATGCGCGCTTATCCATGGGCTAACGTGAGCGAAGCTATTGAGCTCCGCTAGGCATTTGCGCGCGAGCGACGTGTCTCGAACATCGGCGGCGGCGCTCCCAAGCTCGATGAGGAAGCCGCCAAGCACATCACCGGTTCCAACCTTGCGGGCTGCGTGTGCTAATGGTTGCAGCAACCCGATCGACTGATCGGACCGTGCCGTCAACCGCAGATAGCCGGCGATAAAAATCGCGACGCTCAGTGCGTCACGGGTCTGCCCGCTCTCGATTGCAAACTGGTAGCAGGCCCAAAGTCCACCCTCGGCCCGGTGCGTGTTTCCGGCAAGTATCTCCGCTTCAACCGCATACAGGCGCACGTCGGTTAACGCCCCGGGGCTGGGAGATTGCAGCCGTCGCGCGAGCGCTAAGGCCTCAGAGGTGAGCGCTGCCGTGGTACGGGCGTCGCCACGACCAATGGAGATTAGGCTCGCGAGATTGAGAGCACCGAGCAGTGCATCACCAACGCGTGGGTCGCGGCTTGACGGGGTCCACGATCGCAGCTCCAGGCAGCACCGCCGGGCAAGCTCTTGCGCGGTGGCAAAATCACCGGTTGCGATGGCGAGGCGCCCGGCTGAAACGGCCGTCTCCGCGCTCAACCATGCGGGGCCAACATCTCTATGGCATAGTTCCAAGGCGCGGCGCATGTGCTCTTCGGCAAGGCTATATCGATCGACCGTAGCGTAGAGATCGGTCAGCCGAGCCTCGACCAGGCAACGCCTTGAGACGTCGTCCAACTCAGCTGACAGGCTCTCCAGCATTTCGGCCGCCGCTACCCACTGCCCATTCTGCTCCAGCCGCACCGCGAGGGAGAGCTGAAGCGCAAGGGTATCAGGTGCAATCTGCGCGGTCACCCGGCCTTGCGTTCGTTCCTCGGCGAAGTGCGAGCTTATTTGGGCGATGGCGGCGCTACGCTCGCGATAGAGGTGCCGCAGAGAGATGTGCAGATCGGCCGCGACCTGAGCGTTCGCTTCGCCGGCCAAGTCGCATCGTTCGACGATGATGCGCCGGCGCAGCGAAACGCAACTGAGCGCCACGCGCACTGATGCTTCCAAACACTTTAGAAGGTCGGCCTCAGCGTTCCGGTTCAGCTCGAGACCGCATGCAGACCAGATGCGTTTCGCAAGCGGATTCGCGCGAAGACGGTGCGGATGTGCGAGATGGCGCAGCAACTCTCGGCACTCGCGCAGCGCCTCCGTCGCCGGCCGGTCACCCTTGAGCGTCACACCTTTTTCCACGGCACTTACTCCTGCGCTGGAGAGCGCGCTCTTCGGCCCCAGAAGCCAGTTGGCCTCGGATGCAAGCAGCTCATCTTGCGGAGTACCGGCACGGCAACGTTGCCGAGCAGTCTCTTCGTCGCTCCTGCCGACGACGCGCAGCCCGCTAGCACGCGCTCTACTCTTCGCGAGTGTAGGAAGTAGTCGTTACGTAAAGATGCGTTCGTCGAAGGCAAACGGCTCGAAGGTCTTGGCGATTTTGAGGGCGGCGAAACGACTGTGCAGTGGGTTGATGAGGTAGTTAAACCCCGCAAGCAGGATTGCCGACGGCACGGCGACCGCCAGTGCCGCTCCCTCCGCGATGAATCGTTGCCCAATCTCTACCGTCGCTTCCGAGCGCACCGCGCTGCGCCAACCTGAAGGCAGCGAGGGAAGCCGCGCGGCGTCGGCCTCTTCGAGCAGCGCGCCCGCAAATGCGTAGTCGGCAGGGGCGTCGGAACGATCGATGCAGACTATTGCCGGTTCAGAAATGCTAGTGCCTATTGATCAGGTGCTGGAAGAAGGCGGCGCGGACTCAGCCTCGGTAGTTCCAGTTAGTCAGGCGGCGACCGTCGCCACGATCAACAAGGGTACGGCAACGACCGAAACTCCTGCGAAAACCAAATGGAGCAAGACGTGCTTTTATATAGCTCCAATTGGCGAGGAGAACTCAGAGACTCGCAAACATTCGGATTTATTTTTAAACTCCATCGTCGAGCCGGCTCTTAGCGAATCTGGCCTTGAGGTTGTGAGGGCTGACATGATTGGCCAAGCTGGAATGATTACCTCACAAATCCTTGAGCATGTAATGCGCTCAAGACTAGCGATAGTTGATCTATCTTGGCAGAATCCCAACGCCTTTTATGAAATGGCTATTAGACATGCCTGTAAGCTGCCGGTTATACAGATATGCAGAAAAGTCGACAAGCTTCCTTTCGATGTGAATCAGGTGCGAACGGTAGTTATTGATACGACCGATATCTATACGCTAATACCTAGAATCGAAACCTATAGATCGGAGATCGCAGCGCAGGTGCGCGCCGTTCTAAGTGATCCAGCAGTCAATAGTAATCCAATCACCGTATTTTTTCCGGGGTTCGAGGTTACGATTCCTAAAGAGTCGTAAGTTTTTTAAGATCCTAAACTCGGCAAAGGGTATTAGGTGACAGCCATACTATGGGCACTCATTGCAGGCTTTCTCGCCTTTGAGCAATGCCGCTACCTTTCTCACAAACTCTATGTAAAGTTTGTTATCGTCCTGATGCCAGTGAGGCTTTGTTACGTCCTTACAAAGCCAATCGCCATTCTGCGCATTCGCGATCAGAACGGATCGCCCAAGTGCTTCCACCGTATGGTGATCGTGTTCATTCAGCGTCGGTGCGACTCCCACGGATTCTTTAACGCTAACAAGAATGGGCTCTAAGTTTAATAATTTCAGCATCAAGCGGCTCCTCAGGATGGTCCAGCAGTAGGCAAGCGCTTATCCGGATATAACCGCAGACTCTCCTCCGGGTGGACAGAGGTTTGCGAGGACGGGTATCCCCGGACGTTCCCGACCCTTGGTCGGGGACCGGGAAGACGCAGATCGATGGCGACCCGGACGTTTTGGCCGCATCTGTATTATCGCAGGCAAAATTCCATCGTGCGGATCACGCATTGGCTGCTTCCTTGACGACCACGGGGTGCTATGCTCCATTTAGGGCTATGACACCAAGTCAGATTGCGGACAACTACTCCTTTCTGCGGCGAAGACTTACCCGGAGGGGCGAAGCGGTGGAATGCGCCTCTTGTGAGAGGCGACTCACCGCGCCGGCTTCAGAAGCAAACTACCTGCGCCGCATAAGGAATAGGGGCGCAGACATGCCGATGTCCATCGAGTTGTGCCGAGGCTGCTTTCGGGATGTGCTCTCGTCATAGAGAGGTTCGAGGCCGGGGACGGTACTCGTGGGGCTGGCGAGGGGCTCGGCGGCGCTCTGGCAAAATCTTAAGGGCCTCTACCGATTTGAAAGGGAATGAGAATGCTTACTATGTTCTTGGCGCTCCTTATCGCCCTCGCCGTAACGCCGCCTGATCCGTTCTAGCTGCTCAACCACGCGCCGGCCAGCGAAGGCGCGGATCATCTTCAGCAACGAACCCGCCCCTGGCTTCGATGCCCTAGGGCTATCGTTTCGGCGCCCCCACAGGCCGTGCTTCACGCGGCGCCCAAGAGCCTCTGCAAAGTCGTGCGGCCGATGGCTCCATGCCTTTAGCGAACAACCCCAAGGGCCGTGTCGTGAAGAGAGCGCTGCTGCCTCGTGCACCCACTGCTATTGACTCTGCTGCCTGGTTCTCTTCAGCTTTTCGCCTTAGCTAGCGCCTCGATCGCCAGCCGCTCCTATGCCGAGACCTCGGCCAACGCAGCGCCCTCGGCGCTCTCGAGGGTTCGGGTGACGCCTCAGGGGGTGCCGGCAGGGCTTATTCCCGGCGCCAAAAGACACCACGGCAACGTACCGGCGAGCGCGGCCGCCCATATGCGTTCATCGTATCCGAGCGCGTTTTCCATACGCGCCTTAAGCCTCTACTATCAGGCGCACGCCGGCTAGGAGCGAAGGCGCGCCGCAAGGTACTCGGTGGATATGAGAAGACACGGCGCCGTTGGTTCGTTCCGACTCGGCGGCCGCTCCGTGAAGCGGCTGGGTTACGGCGCGATGCAGCTTGCCGGGCCGGGCGTGTTCGGGTCGCCGAGCGATTCCGACGACGCACTGGCCGTGCTGCGCGAAGCCGTCGCGAGCGGCGTCAACCATATCGACACCAGCGACTACTACGGCCCGCACGTCACCAATCAGCTGATCCGCGAAGCGCTGCATCCGTACCCTGAGGATCTGACGATCGTCACCAAGATCGGCGGCCGTCGCGGCGAGGACGGGTCGTGGCTCCCGGCGATGACGCCCGCCGGACTCACCAGCGCCGTGCACGACAACCTGCGCAATCTCGAACTCGACGTGCTGGAAGTCGTCAACCTGCGAATCATGGGCAGAGGCCATGGCCCGAGCGAAGCCTCGATCGAAGAGCCGCTGACGGCGCTGCTCGAACTTCAGGCGGCGGGGCTGATCCGGCATATCGGCTTGAGCAACGTCACCGCCGCGCAAATCGAGCAGGGGCGCAGGATGGCGGAGATCGTCTGCGTGCAGAACAATTACAATCTCGCCCATCGCGAGGACGATGCGATAATCGATGCGCTTGCTGAAGACGGCATCGCCTACGTGCCGTTCTTTCCGCTGGGTGGATTCACGCCGCTGCAGTCGTCGACGCTCTCCGATGTAGCGGAGCGAATCGGTGCGACGCCGATGCAGGTCGCCCTGGCGTGGCTGCTGCAGCGATCGCCGAACATTCTGCTGATTCCGGGAACGTCGTCGCTCGCGCACCTGCGCGAAAACCTCGACGCTGGGGAAATCAAGCTGTCGGCAGACGACATCGCCGAGCTCGACGGTATCGCCGGCGAGTAGGTCGCCCTTCGACGCCCTTCGACAGGCTCAGGGTGACACCGGCAGGCGTCTTCCTTTTCGCTAACTAACGCAAACGGCTGTATTCTTCCCTTTGCCACTTTTAGCACTTTGAGGAAACATTGATGAAGACTTTATCAGCCCTTTGGGGTGTCGGCGCGGCCGCACTGCTTTTAACGGCGTGCTCGCAAGGAACGACCACGAGCAACGTTAATCCCGGACTCCCTGCGCAAGCGGGAGCCGCACACAACGGGGTCGGACCCAACGGCGTTACGCCGCGCCATCTCGCCTCGATTCACGGTTGGCTGTCGCCGAAGCATTCGAAGAGCAAGCTGCTGTACGCTTCGAACGAAGCCGACAACGTGATCGACATCTTCTCCGTCCCCCAGTACGATCTCGTCGGGCAGATCACCGACGGTCTCAACCAGCCCGAGGGTATCGCGACCGATAAGAACGGCAGCCTCTACGTCTCGAATCTGTCGGGCGATACCGTAACCATCTATCACAAGGGAAAGACCAGCCCGTCGCTCACGTTGACTGAGCCGTACGGTCCGGACGATGTCGCCGTGGCCGACAACGGCGACGTTCTCGCGTGCGATGCGAGCGGCGTCGACGTCTTTAAGCCGGGTGCAACCACCGCGAGCTCCCACTTGACCAACTCCACCATCAGCAGCGTGGACGGAGTCGGGGTCGATGCGCATAACAACGTGTACGCCGTCGGTTTCAACGCTTCGAGCCAACCCGCTGTCGTGGAGTTTACGGATCTCGGCGGTTCGGGCAAGAATCTTGGCCTGACCGGCCTGCTTTCACCAACCGGCGTGCTGGTCGACAAACACGGGAATATCGCCGTCTCCGACTTCGCGCTGCCCGGCATCAATCTGTATAAGCCGGGCCACACGGCGCCGTTTGCAACGATTGCGGCCTCCGACGCAACCGACCGCAGCGCCCTCGATCACAAGCAGAACTTGATCTACGTGCCGGAGGCCGATTATTCTCTGGTCAACGTTTACAAATATCCCAGCGGGAAATTTGTCCAAAGCGTTTCTATCTCGGGCTCCGGCAACTTCATCTCGGGCACCGCGCTCAGCCCCGCGCCGAAGCCGTAACGGCGCGGTTACGTCAGGCTCTACTTACTGATGACGGCCCCAATGGGTTGCTCGAGGCCCGGGGCCGTCTTTTTGGGCGGTCCGCCCGCGGGATACTTGAACCGGTCCGCGGTCGACCCGCTGGGATTGATGTCGCCGCCGACAAGCGCGTTCTTGAAAATGTAAAACTGGACGACGTCGAAGGCCCCGGTAAGCGGCGTCGTCTTCACCAGTCTTCCTTTTGCTCCGCGGATCCTAAACGTGTAGGCGACATTCGCGCTGTTGGTCTGATCGCCGACCACGATGTCTTTGCCGACGGACTGAACCGCGCCCGGACCGCCGATCGGGTGCCCGAGGACGATGCTCTTAAACGTTGTTCCGTTGAACGAATCGAAGAGGAACGAGCTGCCGCTATCGATGCCGTCGAGATACAGTGTGCCCTTCGGATCGAAGCCTAAGTAATAGACGACGGCGAAGTTCGGCGGCGTATACAGGGTCGGGCTTCCCGAAGCGTTCTTGTAGATGGAAATGCTGCCGGGCGGCCCGTTCGTGCTATAGAAGTTCGAAACGGCGAGCTCGCCGGTGGTCGAGTCAAACGCGCAGCCGACGGGGTACTGATTGGGGTCGTCCAGCGTCGCGATCGGGGTCGTACCGCCATGCGCGTACTCAAGGAGCTGCGAGGCTTCGGTGTTGACGATCCAAACGTTGCGGGCTTTGTCGACGCAGTCGCCTTGCGGGTTCGTAAAACCGGTGAGCGTGCCGACGAGTTTGAGAGCCGGATAAGAATAAACAAGGACGGTGTTGCTGCCGGAGTCGGTGATGTACAGGAGGCTCCCCGCCTTAGCCGCGGGATCCATCCACGAGCGGCCGTGGTTGGGCCGCAGCGTTACGTGGTGCACTCCTCGTGCCGTGGATGGGGAAACCTGCGAGCCGGAAACGGCTGGGGAAGTGCCGCTGCTGCAGGCCGATAGGATCGCTGCCGTCGAGATTGCGGCGGCAGACATGACGAAACTAAAAGTTTTCATGCGCAACGCTTCGCCTTTGCAGCCCGAGGACCCGGCCCGGCCGGCGACGGTTGGGACTAATGTGGGACTCACTGCGCAAGCAAGCGCGGTTTTCCTACTGCTTCATCGCCGTCGTCGTTGCTATGCCGAGATTATTATCCGACGCCACGATTCCATTGGTGATTGTGTTGATGAGCGTGAGCTTGGCCGGAGTATAGTCAAAGACGTCGATTTCGCCTAACGCGTAGTCAGCCACGTAGATGCGCTTCAGGCTCTTTGCCCACGAGAAATAGAGCGACGCGCCCGGCAGCGGGAGCTGTGTGGCCGGCGTGGAGCTGCCGGGATGGTAGACGTTGAGAGTCGGCGCCGCCTGATCGATCACCAGCATGCGGCCGGCCTTATCGAAGCCGATGCCGCCGGCCGAGCCGAGAACGATATTGGTTGCCGTCGGCGTTGAGGAGCCGGCCCGGAACTCGACGACCGTCCCATGCGCCCCATTGGTTTGATCGTACGAAACGAAGACGTTGTTGTGCTTATCCAGCGCGACGCCGACGACTTGCACGAAAGCCTGGTCGTTCAACGTGGTGCTGGGAGTCGTCGCGCCCGGCGGGTAGACCGAAATGCTGCCGGGGTTGCCCATCGGCGCCCAGAGATTGGCGACGTACGCGGTTCCGTCCGAGCCGAACGCGATGTCATCGGGGAAGCCATTGGGATCCGTTAAAGTCAGGCTCGCACTAGTAGCTCCCGGCGGATAAACCAGAACGTTCTTGGCGTTGCTATTTGTGACGTAGAGATTGCCGGCCTTATCGACGGCCATCCCCTCCGGATTCTCAAACGACCCCGTGAGGCTTCCGGCAACCGGATTATTCGGTCCCGCGCCTTTGTTGTAGTATGTCACGGTGTTGGCACCGAACGACGAGCTATAGATGTGCCCGGGGCTCGCATCGCGCTCGGGATGCAGAACGTATGGATGCCCCTTGGGCAAACGATCGCGCGAAAGCATCGCACTTGGAGCCGGCGCTCCCGTTTGAGCGCTGCTAGGCGCAGAAGCCGGGCCCGTGCCCGAGCAGCTTGCCAATATAACTGTGCCGCCGATCGCCAGCAGGTTTGCTCGCCAATAACGCATGATTCCATTCCTCTCGTGTCACTCGATCTGCAGCTCACTTCTTCAATAGTTGCGCAAACTGATTCTTTCGCTGCGGAATCGTCGGGCGGTTTGGGACTAATGTGGGACTTGGTGAGCAAGGACCCGGCTGCCGTCAGCGAAACTCGACTGGAACTAAAATAGGAGGCTCTCTTCGTATGCGTTTCTCGGCAACTTCTCTCGGTGCCATTGCTATCGGAATCCTCGCAGGCTGTGCGGGCAACGGCATTTCGCCAAGCATCCCGGCGTCTGCGCCGCAGTACTCGAGGGCCGGCATCATCGATGCTCTCGAGTCGCCCGACGCCGCCAAGGGCGGCCTTTATGTGAGCCAGTTTAACAGCCCAGATATTCTGGCGTACCGGAGCAACAACAAGAAAAATAAGCCGCCGACGTGTAACATCCCGGGCGTGCAGTATCTCAACGGCGTCGCCGTCGACGGTAAGGGTAACGTGATCGATCCCGACGGCGGCAGCCGCACGATCATCATCTTCAAAGGCCCCGGCATGTGCGGAGCCAACGCCGCGTCGACCAGCGACCCGTACGGGCAGCCGATCGATGCCGCCAGCAACGACGCGCTCAAGGACAAAATCGCCGTCGCCAACATGATGGACAACGGCAGCAAGCCCGGCAGCGTCTCGGTCTGCACGATGAAGGGCGGCTGCAAGACCAACCTTACGAACTCCGGCATTTTCGAAATGGTCGGCGTCGCGATGGACACCAAAGGCAACTGCTGGGCCTCGGCCTATAACACGCAGTTCTTCCCGGTTCTGGTCTATTTCGCCAAGTGCAAGGGAGCCGGCGTGAGCGCTACCGGCTATCAGAACTCGAGCCCCGGCGGACTCGACATCGATAACGCCGGTAATCTGGTCGCGATCGATACTTCGGCCAACAACATCGGCGCGCTCTACGTCTATTCCGGCTGCAAGCCGGCCTGCACGCTCGTCGGCGGCCCGTTCGCGCTGCACGGCGAAACGTTCTGGGGCCATTTGAATCAGGATTCGACGAACTTTGCGACGGCCAACTACGTCGCCGGCGAGGTCGACGTCTACAAGTACAGCCCGACCGCGCTCACGTTTCTCTACAGCTTCAGCAAAGGCCTCACGCCCAGCGCCTCGGTAAAGGGAGCCGCCTACAACCCCCGTTCCAAAGAGTAGTCAACGCATTCAATCGCGGGGGCTCCGGCCGCGGAAGCGACGCGGGGATTGAGGGTTTCGGCGGGAACTGCACGGCGTTGAAGCCGCCAGCAAACGCCGACACGATCCTGCACCTCAATACCCCGCAAGAGCTTTTCGAAGTCTCGCCAACCGACGTGCTCTCGCCAAACGGCCGGTTCGTGTGCGGAATGGATGAGCTCGTCGCCGAGCTGACGCCGCGCACCCTGCGCTCGGATCTGCGCGCGGTCATCGTGCTGCCCGCCGAGCAAATGCAGCCGGACACGGAAGAACGGCTGCGTCAGGCGATCGAGCGCTACTGCCGGCTGCGCTTACGACAGATCAACCTTGCCCGCAGCGCCCAGTGGCAAGACGTGATGGCGGCGTTTCGAGTTGGCGGCATCATCTTCGCCCTCGGGATTTTGGTGTCGTACTATTTCAGCGCGTCGAGCTTGGCGATGCTCACCAAGCTGCTGCTGGGCGACGGCTTCTTTCTCGTGATCGCGTGGGTCGGGCTGTGGTATCCCCTCGACGCGCTCGTGCACTACCGTCGCCAGTCAGCGCGTGAAGGGCAGGTTCTCGCCTTCATCGCTTCCATGGAGACCGTCGTCCGCACCGAGTGAAGCCTGGGCGCGGGCAGGGGCCTTGACGCAGGCTGAGGTCGTATGATATATCGTAAGACATGTCATACGATAAATCAGATTTCTTTCGAGCCCTACTCCACGCCGGCGGACACCATCGCCGTCACGGCGGATTCGGCCGAGGCCGGCGAGGCTTCGGCGAGGCCTTCATGGGCGGCCACGGCATCCCGCGAGGACGCCGCCTCGGATCCGACGATCTGCAGCTGGTCATCCTCTCCTTGCTCGCCGAGCAGCCCGCGCACGGCTACGAGCTGATGCGTACCTTAGAAGAGCGCTCCGGCGGATTCTACTCGCCGAGCCCCGGCGTCGTCTACCCGGCCTTGACGTACCTCGAGGAGATCGGCCACGCGGCCGTCACCCAAGACGCGAATCGCAAGCTCTACTCGATTACCGATGCCGGCCGGGCACACTTGGAAGCCAATGGGGAGCGCGTAACGGCGATTCTCGAAACGCTCAAGCGCTTCGGCGGGCGAATGGCGGCGGTGCGCGAGGCGTATGCCGGACTCGGCGACGTCGATCCGGATGCCTCCGACGAACTATCGAAAGCTCGGCATGCGCTCAAACATGCGTTGATGCGTAAGCGCGGCTCCGGCCCCGAGGAACTGCGCCGAGTTGCCCTCATTCTCGAAAACGCCGCGGCCGAGATCTCTAAAAAAGGCGAATGAGCGCCGGGGCCGCTAGGGCTTCGGCGTCGGCATCATGCGCTGCGAGATTCGGTGCAGCTTGTTGTCGCGGATCGTGTAGGTCTGCACGATCATCTTCGACGGGCAGCAGTTGGGATCGTTGGCCCGATAGTAGGGCAGCGTCGCGACGATCGCGCCGTTTTTGAACCGTACGTCGAGATGGCCGCCCGAATCGATGTGCCCCGCATAGAAGAACGGAACGCTGCCGCGGCGGGCAAAGACGAGTTGGGTAAAGACGCCGCCGCTTCCGCCGCTGTCGAGCGGAACAGCGAGCACGACGAAGCCGCTGGTCAGCGTTCCCTGGCGGGCGTCCTCGCTCGCCAGATATCCGCCGATCGTCTGCCCTTCGCGCGTGCCGACGACGTCGACGAACGGATGCGTTTTGGGATCGAATCCTAGCGACGGCGGCACGCTCTTATCGATCTTGAGCTGCGGCGTCGCCTTGACGAGCGCGATGACTTGCGCGGGCGTCAACGGCGCGGATGCCGCCGCGAGGGAAGGAACGAGCACGAGCGCCAACGCCCAAGCGGCTATTCTCACGAAAGCACCTCCGATCTCATGCATGTGTACGCTCCTCAAGACGCAGCCTTCCTCCCAACCGGCAAACGATAAGCGGCGGCTGACTCCTTTTGGATAAGCGTGAGCCGATCGTCTTTTGCTGGAGCGGCGGGAAAGACTCGGCGCTTGCGCTGCATCGGCTATTAGCGGACGAGCGGTATCGGGTCGTCTCGCTCCTCACCACGGTGAACGAACGCTTCGCGCGGGTCTCCATGCATGGGGTTCGGCTCGAACTAGCGCAAGCGCAGGCGCGCGAGATCGGCCTGCCGTTGGATATCGTTCCGGTCAGCAGCGGCACGAATGAGGAGTACGAGCAAACGATGGCGGCGCATCTGCTCGCGTACCGAAAGCAGGGTGTGTCGATCGTCGCTTTTGGCGATATCTTTCTCGAGGATCTGCGGCGCTGGCGCGAAGAGCGGCTCGCGCAAATCGGGATGAGCGGGCTCTTCCCGCTCTGGAAACTCGACACGCGCAAAGTTATTGGAGAGTTCATCGATTTGGGTTTTGCGTCGATCGTCTGTTGCGTGAGCGATGCGTATCTGGATGAAACGACGCTCGGCCGCACCGTCGATTGGGGCTTTATCGACTCGCTTCCGGCCGACGTGGATCCCTGCGGTGAAAACGGGGAGTTCCACACCTTCGCCTGCGCGGGCCCGATCTTCAAAAACCGTATTGCGGTGGACGTTGGAGAGATCGTCTACCAACCCGCCGTCATCCTGAGCCCGTCGAAGGACGGAAGCGCGCCGACGTCGAGCACGCGCAGCGCCAAAGGATTTTGGTTTTGCGATCTCGTGCCGCGCCCCGGCGGTTAGCTTTTCCGTTTCTCGGCGAGCGCCTTGGCGACTTTCAGCGCGATCGCACCGCCTGGCACGACGAGATTGAGCGTTTCCGCTCCCAAATCAAAGAGCGTCTCGGGCTTGAGCAGCTTGGCGACGGCCGCCATCGCGGCATCGGGCTGGGTTTGGAGCTCTCCGGTGATCGCATCGACGGCGACGTTCGCCGTTTTGTTCTTTGCCGTCCAGACGAACTTGAAGTTGAACGTCGGCCGGAGGTACAGATCGATGCACTCGACGGTTACTTTCTCTTCCTTCACGTCGTCGGCGTCGGTCGGACGAAAATCCTCGCCGACGAGTGTTTGAATGGCCGCCGACGCGCGGATCACCGGAGTCACGATCTTCGCGTTCTCGGGCGCGAAGTCGTCGAGATCGACGGGGGCTGCGGGCGTTTTTAGATACGCCTGCACGTTGATCGGCTGGCTCGTCAGCGCATCGAGCCACAGTTCCTTTTGCTCGTCGCGCGCGCAGTGCTCCACCACTTCCAGCTCGATCGCGGCAGCGGCAACGGGGTACTCACTCCCGTTTACCGTCACGGAGACGGCGTGCTTGGTCTTGATCGGGAGCTTGTGCGATTCTCGGCGATCGAAGATCGAATGGAGATGGGCTTTGGCATGCCACACCGGAAGGTACCATAGCCCTTCATCGGTCATCGCGATATCTTCGTTTTTGGGGCGTGCGAAGAGCCGGGAGAGCGTTCCTAAGGCCGAGGCCTTGTGCGCGCCGGCCCGCCCTCGCGCTTCCTCCGCCGTAATCGCGGGCTCGAAATAGAAAGCGCCCTTCTCGGCGATTACGATCTCCATAGCGCGTTGCTTCGCGGGCTTTTAGGCCCCACGCCTGCTCGCTCGCCCTTCGACATCCTTCGACAAGCTCAGGATGACACCGCATGGGGCTCGCGATGAAAGCGCGAGGTTGGCTAACGGAGGCGTTTTACTTGGTCGGGGGTGACGAGCGGGGCGTTGTTCGACCATGAGGTCCGCTCGTGATCGATAACGGCGGCGATCTGCGCGTCGGAGAGCTGCGACGCGAACGCCGGCATTTGAGCGCCGTACTTCGTACCTTTGATCACCTTGTTTGAGAGCCCATGCAGAACGATGCGAATCTGCGTTTGGGCTTCGCTGCTGGTCACGACCGGGTCGCCCGCCAGCGCCGGGAATGTCGCGGGAACGCCCATTCCGGTTTCGCCGTGACACGCCTGACAACTCTGCGCGTAAGTCGACGCACCGAGCGCCCCGTAATCGAAGCCCGCGACGTTTTTTGCGCGCGTACCGCGCGGCTGCTGCGCGGGCGCCGACGCCGTCGTCGCGGGAGCGTTCGCCGCCGCAAGCGCCGGATTGGGCGCGTACGTGGGCGTTTGCGCGAAGGCGGCCGGTGTTTGAAAATACTCGAGGCCGTACCACGCCGCCCACCCGAGAACGATCGCCACGAGCACCCACGTCCAGGCGGGAATCGGCCCGACGGATTCGGCCCGAACCGGATCGAACGGCTCGTTCGCTCCGAATGCGTTGACGTCGAAGTGAATGGCGCCGCGAACGCGCGAGCCCTCGCGCAGGCCGGTCACCGTGATGCCGGGACCGTTGGCGACGACGAATGGGACGTCGCGCACGCCGCTGATCCCCGTCGCATCGACGGCGTGAATGTGGAGCACGTGATTGCCGTCACTGAGTTTAGTCGTGTCGATCGTGACGTTGGCCGGCGGCCGGTACGTGCCGATCGGATCGGCATCATCGTCGAGATAGAGCGCGATCGAGACGGGGTCGAGCGGCGCCCGCGGCGGCGACTCGCCCATCAGCGCTCGTCCTTGAGAATCAGGTTTTTGGGATGATCCGGATTCGTTTCGCCCGGACGCGCGATCCAGTAGATCGCCGCAACGAAAGTCCATGCCGTGAAGGCCGCGCCGATCGCGATGATCGCCCAGGCCGACGGATCGCCCGACATCGTCATCGTTGCGCCTTAAGCGGGACCTGCTTGAGCGCTTCGAGATAGGCGACCAGATCTTGGGCTTGCCGCGTTGCAATCACGACGCCGCCCGGAGGCCCAAATCCAGGGGGCACTGCGATGACGACGTCGGCCGGTGCGGCGTGCGGCTGCACCTTGAAAAGCCACGTGTATCTGGGCATGATCGATTGGCTGACGAGCGCGCGCGGATCCCACAGGTGGATGTACTGCCAGGCCGCACTGGGCTGACGGTTCCCGATGTTCGTGAGGTCGGGTCCGTTACGGTGGTCCGAGAGCAGTTCGGGCGTTGAGTACGCGTAGTCCCCGGCGACCGACGGCCGGCCGAAGACCAGATCCTGTTGCAGCGGACGCACGACCTGGCTGTGGCAGTACGCGCAGCCCTCGCTGACGTAAACGTTTCGGCCGCGCGCCTCTTGCGCGTTCAGCGGCCGGAGGCCCGGCGTTGGTTTCGAAGCGGAAAGCGTGATGCCGGGAATTATCCCGGTCGCGACCGCGAGCGTGCCGTAGACAAGTGCGCTCACCGCGACGATCGACCACGGGTTGTTCATTCCACGATTCATGTGGCGGCCGCCTCGGGTGCCGGGCGCCCGCGCGTTCGCGTCATGAGGTAGACGTTGTACGCGAAGACGAGGTGCGCAACGAACATCATCGCGCCCGCGACGGCGCGCGCGAGCCAGTAGGGCGCCGCGCTTTCAACTGAGGCGATGAACGGGCCGCCGGTTGCCCAATCGAGTCCCTGCAGCGTCCCGCCGATCGAAAGCATCACCACGTACGCCGTTACGCCCACCGTCGCGAACAAGAAGTGGATCCGCGCTAGCGTCCCATTGGCTTCCTTGCCGGTCGCGCGCGGAAGCAGCGCGTAGATCGCACCCCAGGCGATAAAGGTGATGAACCCGTACATCGTGGCGTGTGAGTGCCCGATGGTGAAGTTGGTGAAGTGCCAGATGTTCTGCAGGCTGCGAAATGCCTCGATCGTCCCTTGGCTCGAACCGGCAAAGTAATAGAAAATGCCGACGACGATAAACGGCAGCGCGTACGAGCGGCGAATGGCTTCGGCCCCGCCGCGCATCGTAAGCGTGAAGTTCGCCGTACCGGCAAAGACCGGCACCAGCATCCCGACCGAGAAGACGATGGCGAGGGTCTGAAACCACCACGGCAACGGCGTAAACTCGAAGTGGTGCGCGCCGATCACCGGGTAGAACAGCAGGTTCGTCCAGAATCCCAAGATCCCGAGCGCGTACGAATAGATCGGGCGATTCAGGAGTTTGGGCAGCGCGTAGTAAATCAGGCCCAGTGCGAGAAACGTGAACCACATGCCGACGGCGTTGTGCATGTAGAAACCCTGCACCGCCACTTGTCCGAGCCCGTTCTGATACCACGGCAGGATGGCGACGACGCCGAGAATTGTGGTGAAGACAAATCCGCCGATCGTGTACCAGTTCGAGATGTAGATCGTCTCCTCGACGCGGTGCGCGACCGTCTGCACGACCGTAAGGCCGCCCAGCGCAACCGCAGCGAGAAAGAGCAGTCGCACGGGCCATATCCACTCGCGATACTCCTGATCGCCGTAGTTCATTCCGAGATCGAGCGTGATCGTGCCGGCGAGGGCGGCAAGGTTGAAGCACCAAAGCGACGCCCAGGCGAGCCGCTTTCCGACGACCGGAACGCCCGAGGTGCGGGCCGCGACGTAGATCGCCGCACCGGTCAGCGCGACCGATGCCCAGCCGAAAAACGTTCCGTTCGTGTGAATCGCGCGAAGCCGGCCGAACGAGAGAAACGGGCTCGTTGCGAGATCGGGATAGGGAAACTTGAAGCTCAGGAGGAGGCCGACCGCGGTCGTGAGCAGCAGCCAAAACGTCGCCGAGATCGTGAACGCGCTAAAGAGCGCGCTATCGTCGCGGTCGATGGCGTCGCGATCGAGCGTTAGCCGCACGGTTATCCCTCCGACGGCTCAGGAAGTTCAACGGACTAGCCCAGAGGCCCCGCAAGTCACCCTGCGTCTTGATGACGACCTAGAAAAGCTTCGGGCACGTTACCGCATCGATTGCAGCTGAACGACGAGCGGATCGAGATTAACCCGAACGAATCCTTTCTGCGGGCGATCGAGGTCAATCATCGCCGTTATCACGAGAACCGATGCAATCACGTATGCGGCCCCCAGCATTCGCGGATTCACGCCGAGGCGCGCGAACCCGAAGCCAATAAAAATGGCGCCGAGCAGAACGAGCAAGAGCGTCAGCTCGTCGATGGCGGCCGGTACGTGATGAGTAAGCGCGTTGCGCTGTTCCGCAGATACATCGATCGTACTGTTGAGTTCCGTCATGAGCAACGAACGGCCAAGATCTTGCGGTTGCCGGCGCAGCATGCTCGACGCCAGTGCCCAGAGCCGGCCCTGATAAGCATCGCTCCTGGCTTGGGCGCGGTCGACCTCCTCTGAGGTCAGCAGCCCTCGATACATCTGCAATCGCGTTGCGGTGTAATCGGTTAAAAGAGCACGAAACTGCCTCGTCTCCCTTTCAGGAAGTTGATCCGCGCGCAGCCACGTGGTCCCAATGGAGTTTGCTTCCGTGACCACAAGCTGCCGGCGTGCGTCAAACCGCGCCTGTGACTGCGAAAACGAAATCCCGAGCATGAAGGCCACGAGCGTTAGCACCCCACCTTGAATTATGTTCCATGCAGAATCGGGAACCTTGGCACCCGATACCAGCCGTTTACCCCAAAGAGCCGGTAGCTCGATGGCGGCCCCCAGCACGACGATCATGACGATCGGAAGCAGCCACGGACTAGACCCGAAGAGCAGGTAGTTCATCGCATTTCCTTTCTAAGCTGCGCTGACGGTACACGCACATTATGCTGCGTCCGAGGAGGGTGCCGGCAAGCCCTAGGCTAAATGCCACCGCCCCCACACAGATTTAAAGCGGAAAGTGAGTCATGGCAGCATCAAAGCCAAACATAATCCTCATCGTTTCGGATGACACCGGGTATGGCGATTTGGGAGCCTACGGAGGCGGCCTGGGCCGCGGCATACCCACACCGAATTTCGACCGGCTCGCGGACGAAGGCATGACGTTCTTTCACAACTACGGGCAGCCGAGCTGTACGCCCGGCCGAGCCGCAATCTTGACCGGGCGCATTCCGAACCGCAGCGGCATGACGACCGTTGCCTTTCAGGGCCAGGGCGGCGGTTTGCCGGCGGCTGAATGGACGCTCGGCTCGGTCCTGAAAACCGCGGGTTACCAGACCTTCTACACGGGCAAATGGCATCTCGGCGAGTCGGATTACGCGCTTCCGAATGCCCAGGGATACGACGAGATGGAACACGTGGGCCTCTATCACCTCAACGCGTACACCTACGCGGATCCGACCTGGTTCCCCGATATGCCCGACGAGCTGCGCGCGATGTTCGCGAAGGTAACCAAAGGTTCGCTTTCGGGCAAGGCCGGCGAAAAGGCACACGAAGACTTCAAGATCAACGGCCAATATGTCGATACGCCGGAGAAGGGCGTCGTCGGGATTCCCTTCTTTGACGGTTACGTCGAGAAGTCGGCGACCGACTACCTCGATCGCGCGTACGAGTCCGGCAAGCCGTTCTTCGCGCATGTGAACTTCATGAAAGTGCACCAGCCGAACATGCCGCACCCGGACTACATTCACAAGTCGCTCTCGAAGAGCAAGTATGCCGACTCGCTCATGGAGCTCGATGCTCGAGTCGGACGCATCATGGACAAGGTGCGCGAACACGATAAGGACGGAAACACGTACGTGTTTTGGACGACCGACAATGGCGCCTGGCAAGACGTCTATCCGGATGCCGGCTACACGCCGTTCCGCGGCACGAAGGGTACGGTCCGCGAAGGGGGCGCGCGGGTCCCCGCAATCGCTTGGTGGCCTGGAAAGATCAAGGCGCGCTCGAAGAATCACGACATCTGCGGCGGCCTGGACCTAATGGCCACCTATGCGTCGATCGCCGGCGTGAAACTGCCCGAGAACGACCGGGAGGGCAAGCCAATCATCTTCGACAGCTACGACCTCTCGCCGGTTCTTTTTGGAACGGGGCCGTGTCCGCGCAGTGTCTGGCATTACTTCACCGAGGACGAGTTGCTGCCTGGGGGCTGCGCGCCGGCAACTACAAGGCAGTATTCAATCTTCGCGGTGACGACGGTCAATCCACTGGCGGGCTGGCGGTGGACAGCAACCTCGGCTGGAAGGGAGCGTCGAAGTACGTCGCTACCGTACCGCAGATATTCGACCTCTGGCAGGATCCACAAGAACGCTACGATCTCTTTATGAATAACTTCACCGAGCGCACCTGGGTCCTCGTCACGATGGGCGACGAAATGAAGAAAATCGCACAGACGTACGTGAAATACCCGCCGCGTCCGCAGCAGAGCGAGAGCTACACCGGCCCGATCACGCTTTCCGCGTATGAACGCTTCTCGCACGTCCGGGAAGCGCTCGCCAAGGACGGCGTCAAAATACCCATGCCGACCGGCAACTAGTTCCCTGTGTCCCTAACCTAAAACCACGAGCAGCATCGACGACGGCTTCGCATCGGCGAGGCCGTCGCTGCGTCGGCCCACGGCCGACGCGCTTGACAAGCGGTACGATTAACGCTATCGTTATATAACATTATGGTTAATAGTTCCGAAAACCTCGACGCGGTCTTCTCCGCGCTGGGCGATCCGATTCGACGGCGGATCGTCGAGCGGCTGGCGCGCGGGCCCTTAACCGTCGGCGAGATCGCAACGGGTTTTTCGATTTCGCAGCCAGCGATCTCGCGGCACGTCCGCGTCCTCGAAGAGTCGGGGCTGCTGCAGCGGCAGGTGCTGGGGCGCGTCCACCGCTGCACGCTATCGCCGGCCGTCATGAAAACCGCTTCGAGCTGGATCGACAAGCAGCGCACCTTCTGGAACGCGGCACTCGATCGCCTCGATACCCTCCTTACCGAAACTCCCAAACGAAAGAAGAACCGATGAACAACACACGCACGCCGATCGCCCCGGCACTCGTATTGCGCCGCATCTACGCGGTTCCTCGGCAGCGCGTTTTCGACGCCTGGACCAAACCCGAACTTGCGGTGAAGTTTCTCGGCCCGGATGAGGTTACCGTACCCGAGGTTCAGATGGACGTCCGCACCGGCGGTTCGTACAAGATCGGGATGCAGATGAGCGACGGCGAGCGCTGGTACGTTGGAGGCACGTACCGCGAGGTTCGGCCGCCCGAGCGGATCGTAATGACCTGGCGCTGGGAAGAAGACAAGCCCGAAGACGAACACGAGTCGTTGCTGACGCTGGAGTTCAACGAACGAGACGGCGGGACGGAGCTCGTGCTCACCCACGAACAGTTCGCCACCGACGAATCGCGCGACGGCCACGAAAAAGGCTGGGCCGCGATCCTCGATAAACTCGGCACGGCTCTTTGACCGCGCACAAGACCGCGCGCCAAGAGCGGCTCGCAGCGCCGCCAGCCTAATGGCCAGGAGACGAACGCCCTATATTCGACAATCCTTCGACAAGCTCAGGACACGCGTGACACACTCTCGATCGCTAAGCGTATGGCGGCTTCGGTTGAGAGCGCGGCGCCGGCCGATAGGAGCGAATCGCATTCGGTAGGGGTGAGCTTTTCGCGCAGGAGGGATTCGAGGCGGGTTCGCGTTGCGCGTTCGGTGTACTCGTGTTCGTAGCCGACGCGTTGGAACGCGGCTTCCGAGTAGCCGGCTAGCCGAGCGGCGGATTCGAGGTCGTGGTTGAGGGCGACGGCCAGCGCGGCGTGCTCTACGGCGTCGGTTACGAAGATGCCGCTGCGTTCGCGCTCGGAACTGCTGTCGAACGCTTCGAGTGCTGCGGCGCGCGCCTCCGGCAATCGATCGAGCGCGACGAGATAGCCGCAGAGGTTCGCAAGCGCGCCCACCAGCGCTTGACGATCGCGGTCCGCGCGCAACGCGCCGAGCACGTCGTAGGCGAGCGTCACGGCGGCCGCGGTTTTACCACGCTGATGCTGGATATCGGCGAGTGAAACCGCGATGCCGTTGGCCTGCATTGTGTTCCCGAGCCGCCGATTGGCCCCCCAGAGCTGTTCGTAGGCCTCGGCCGAGGCATCGAGGTCGCCCATCGCGACGCTAACGTTCGCTTTCGTAAAAAGAATCCGCAGCTGCGGCCAGACGTCGTCGGCCGATGCGAGCGTCGCCGCCTCCTCGATCGCCGCGGCCGCCTCCTCGAACCTCGCTAGGTGAATGAGTGAGCCGGCGTATACGAGGAGCGCGTCGGCGAGCGTCGCGTCATCGCCCGCAGCTCGGGCGAAGGCAAGTGCGGTCGAGATCGCCTCGAACGCCCGTACGCGGTCCGTACGAGACGTACGCGCAATGGCCGTCCAGAGCTGCGACTTGCGCACCCGTTCGTCAGCGGGCACGAGCCGAGCGAAGCGCTCGAGGAGCGCCAAACCTTCGGCCGTCAGGCCGATTCGATCCGTTCGGTCGCCGATCGCGACGAGCAGCTGGGCACCGATCAGCACCTCGGCGCCGGCGGCATAGGCGAGGGCCGTGCGCACGTCTTCAAGCTCCGCTACCACGAGTGCGTTAAGTTCCGCCGCGCTGCCGCTGCGCTCGGCCCACGCGCGTGCAGCCGCAAAGAGATCGCGCAAGTACTGTAGATGCTTCTGCGAAGAGGTCGCAAGCTCGCCGGCGGCTTCAAGTTTCTCGCGCAAGTACGCTTTGGTCGATTCGAGCATTCGATAGCGTCGCGCGCCGCCGTCGTCGTCAGCCGCGACGAGCGATTTATCGACCAACGACGCGAGCGCGTCGAACACGCCTGCATAATCTACGTCGTCGCCGCCGCCGACCGCAACCGCGCCTTCGAGCGCAAAGCCGTTCGCGAACGCGGCGAGGCGTCGAGCGAGAACGCGTTCGCCTTCATCGAGCAAGTCGTAGCTCCAGTCGAGCGCAGCGCGAAGCGTCTGTTGGCGCGGCAGCACATCGCGACCGCCGCCGGTAAGCAGCCGAAACCGTTCGTCCAGCCGATCGCGCAGTTGGCGCGGCGTGAGGATCGTCGTGCGGGCGGCGGCCAGTTCGATCGCTAACGGAATGCCGTCGAGGCGCCGGCAAACCTCGCCGACGGCCGCGGCGTTATCGTCGTTGAGCTCGAAGCGATCGTCGGCGGCGGCGGCGCGTTGCGCAAAGAGCGCGATTGCATCCGGAACCGGGAGCGAAGGAATTCGAAACGTCGCTTCGCCGGTGATGCCGAGGCTCTGACGGCTCGTCGCGACGATGCGCACGCGCGCGGCGCCGCGCAGGATGGCCGCGACGACACGGCTCGTCTCGCGCACGAAGTGCTCGCAGTTGTCGAAGATCAGCAGCGTATTTTTCAAGCGAAGGTTCTCGACGAGCGATTCGAGCGGATCGCCGGCGCCGTGCAGCGAGATGCCCAGAATCTGCGCGACCGTGGACGGCAGGTACTCGCCGCTTGAAACCGGCGCAAGTTCGACGAGCCAGACGCCGTCGTCGAACCGATCCGGTACATTTGAAGCGACCTGCAGTGCGATGCGCGTCTTGCCAACGCCGCCGGGCCCGACGAGCGTCACGAGCGGCGACTCTTCGATCAGCGCCGCGACCTCGGCCAGGATCTCCTCGCGTCCGATGAGCGCCGTCAGCTGGCGCGGTAAGTTGTGGAAAGCGGCCGATTCATGGCCGGCCGAAGTCAGCGTCTTTGCTGCGCGGCCGTCGCCTGCGCGCAGTGCCTTGGGGCGCTCTGCCGCCGCTTCGAAGGCCTGGCGCTCGGCGGGGTCGAGCCCCAGCGCTTCAAATTAAGAGCGTGAGCGTTGCGCGCTGCGGCGTCGTACGGTCGCCCCGCTCCAGCGCCCCGATTCCCTGCGTGCTCATCTGAGCGCGCGCCGCGAGCGCCTCTTGGGAGAGCCCAACCGCCAGCCGATGGTGCCGCAGCAGCGTTCCGAAACTCGAAGAGGCGGGCGCCTGCGCCTGGTCACCGCGCATCGCAAGGGCTTCGCGCAGCCGGGAATGGGGTCCTTACGCGCGGCGCCGACTTGTAGAGGTATTTTGTGGAGGCGTCGATTGTTGCGGCCGGCGCATCCGGCGCATCATCGTTTGAGAGGCCGCAAGCGAGTCTCACGCGCACACTTTCTACGATGGAGGCCCAATGCAACCCGCGAATACCACCACGATCGCCAGCTGCTACGTCGCAGCGAACGGCACGCAGGCGTTCGGATATGTCGGCAGCGACCAGCTACTCTATGAGTTTATTGAAGTCGGCAATCCCGGATCTCCCTGGCAGACGATCGACCTCATCGGGCAATGGCAGTCCGAGGCGAATCTCACGCTGCCGTTTCCGCGTGCCGGCGCCGGTCCGCGCGGCGACGGTCCGATCGCGATGAACACGTTCGAAGCGATGGCCGGATTCTTTCTGTGCTATATCGACCAGAACAATCACATTCAGGCGCTGCCGTACCCGCTCGACGACAGCACGTATTCGCCGCCGGGCTGGCTCCCGGGCGGGTCGTTAGCGGCCGCGCTCTTCCCCGACATAACCGAACGCACCGGCGCGCCGCCGGCGGCCAGCGGCAGCAGCATCGCCTGCTATGCTTGGGAATCGCAGCAGTCGCAGCACATCGTCTACGTCGGTGCCGACGGCAACGTCTGGGAGCTCTACTGGATTGCCGGCCAGTACGACAACGTTCGCGGCGGTCCGTTGTGGAAATCGAACAACCTTTCCGCCGACACCGGTTATACGGGCGTGCTGGCTCCGAATCTCAAGGACATCTCGCTCGCGGCGACGATGTTCGAACGCGAAAACTCCGAGCACGTCATCTACATCGCCGGCGACAACACGATTCGCGAGCTGTACTTCTACGACGGCCGATGGGGCGGCAATAACTTGAGCGAAGCGACGAACGCCGCGCCGCCGGCCGCAAACGCGCCGCTGGCAACGTTCGCCTGCGCCTACGAAGACACGCTGCACGTGGTCTATCTCGGCGACGACGATAAGGTGCACGAACTGTGGTGGGGAAACGGCGGCTGGCAGCCGGATCACACGATCTCGACCTCAGGGCCGGCCGTCAACACGGCGCTCGTCGGTTATGCGTGCGAAAACGAGCAGAGCCACCACGTGATCTACATCGACGTCAACAACGACATCCAGGAGCTTTACCACAACAGCGGAGGCTGGAGCAACACGACCCTCAGCTTCTCCGCCGGCTCGGGAGCCACGCCGCCGTTGAGCACGGCGAGCCCCTTATCCGGCAACTCGGCCGCGTACTACGACGACGGCCAGGCTCAGCACGTCTTCTATCTCGACAATGAGACGCGCGTACACGAGCTCTATCGTTACAACAATCAGTGGATCGCGGGCGAGACCTCGGGCTAGCGTTACTACGGAAGCGTCGGAGGATCGGCGGCGACACCGAATGCGGAGAGCAAGTTGTTGTGAATCCGTATCACGCCCGGTTTCCCGTTCGCGTGGAAGTCGAGCACGGTGCTCAAGTCCGATCCGCCGACGTAGAAGAGTTTGTCGCGAAAGGCGATCGGACCGGAATCGAGGTTGGTGAAGATCGTCTTTTTGAACTTGTGTTTGCTCGAGAAGACGACGACGTTGGCCTGCGCGAAGTCGCAGACGTAGACCAGACCCCGCTTGTCGACCGCGATACCCAGCGGGTACGAGAACTGGCCGTAACCGAAGGTGCTCGAGGGCGAGGTTGCACCGGGCGGAAAGACCGCGACGCTGCCGAGCCCGGCGTTGACGACCAGAAGATTTCCCTTCGCGTCGAAGGCCAAGCCCTCAGGCCCGTTGATTTCCGTCGTCAGGACCGTGCTCGGGGTCGTACTGCCTTTCGGGAACTCTACGACGCTGCCGGGCACCTCGGCGTTGGAGACCCAGACGTTCCCGCTGCGATCGACGGCAACGAAATCCGGAACGGTGAGATCTTGGCTCAAGGTAAGCGAGGGCGACATCTGCCCCGCCGGATAAACGGTAACGTTCGCCGCGTTGGTGTTCGGAACGTAGAGCGTGCCGGCCTTATCGATGGCGATTCCCTGCGGGCCCGCGAGACCTTGCGTTATGCTCCCGACCTGGCTGACGTAACCGCCCTTGACGCTGAAGATAAACACCGTGTTCGAGTAGTCGTCGGCAACGTAGATGTACGGCTTTGACTTGTCGGCAATCGGACGGTGTGTTGCTTCGCCGGCTCGAACGGCCGGTATCGTTTCGGGCACGGACGGCCGCACCAATGCGTTATTTTCGGAACACCCAACTAGGAGCGCCGACGTGAGCGCGGCACCTGCGGCGAGCGAGCGGCGAAGCGTTACCATTGGGATACACCTCCAGCGAGAAATCGTAGCGTCGCATCAGTCTAAAGAATTCACGGCCCGGCAACAATAGGTCATTACCTAGCGGCCATATGGGGACGGACTCGATATCCCACTTCGAGAACCTGGATGAGGATGATCCTCGGGCCGGCGCGTCTCGACCCGCCCCGCTCGCCGGCTACCGTCGGAGCGGCTCTCCTCTCCGCGCGTTTCGATGCGGCTGACTTGCTCTACCGTACCGGCGAGCTTAACGCCGCCGCCGCCCGTTTGACGCAGATCGCGCTGACCGTCTCCGATGAAAACGCGAAGATTACCGCGCTGAGCCGCCTGGTGGAAGTCGAGAGCGATGCCGCTCGCATCGACTCGGCGCGCGCGTACTACGCGAGCGCCGCCGAACACGCACGCCGGGCGGGCCCCGCGGTAACGAGCCGGGCGCACGGCGAACTTCTGCTCGCGCGAGCGCGCTGCGCGTTTACCGCTCGCGAGAAGGCGCAGATGACAGCGGCCGTGCACGAACTGCACGCGCTGGCAAGATTGAGCGGCGACCGCCACCTCTGGTCGCTGGCCTCCCGAGCTTGGTTACGCGCCGGAGTTCACGGCTATGCGACCGGCAGTTTCGGCGAAGCGCTCGCATTTTGCGATCAGGCCGAAGCGGCCCTGGACCTTTGCGCGGGAGACGAGCCACTGACCCGCACCCGTTTGTTAGCGACACGGGCCGTGATCGACTTGCACGCTCCGCAGCGCGTGCACTTGGCAATTTCGGAGAACGCCCGCGCGTACTCGATCGCCATTGCCAACGGTCTGCTCTCCGACGCCTGCGACGCGCTCTACAACACGCTCTTCTTCACGCTGTACTGCGACGAACCGATCCCGACGACCAACGGCGGCTGGCTGCACGAGGAACTCTCCGACGCAGCCTACCACTTGGGGCTCGCGACTGACGACGCGATGGTCGGCGCGGCCGCCGCCGCGGCCCAGGGTAAATTTCCCGATGCGCTCGCGCAGTTCGAGCGCGCGCGAAGCGAGTATCACCAGGGAACCTTCGAATGGAGCCCCGCGTTCACCACGCTGCAAGCCAGAGTGCTCTTCAAGGCGGGGCGGTTTGCCGAATCCGAACGACGCGCGGGCGCGGCGTTACGCGACTGGCAGCACGCTCACCTTCGCGGCGAAGGCGCGGCGCTGCGCATCCGCGCCGAAGCGCTCGAGGCCCTTGGCGACCGGCGCGGCGCAATCGCCGCCGTGGACGAGGCGGTCGACGCGCTGTGCTCGTATTCGCCCGTGCATCATCTGCTCGCGGCGTACCGTTGCGGCTATCGCCTGACCGGGCGGCGCGCGTACCGCGAGCGGGTCGACGAGCTCGCGCTCGCAATCGGCAAAGCTTCGCCCGTAACCTTCTGGCCGAACGCGCCGTCGCCGCTGCCGAACGAGACGCGGCCCGGCCTCTCGGCGCGCGAACGCCAGGTGGCGCGGCTCGTCGCGGCAGGGCGCAGCAATCCGTCGATCGCGCGCGAGCTCGGCATCAGCCGAAAGACCGTGGCGAACCACGTTGCGAGGATCTTTGAGTGCTTGGATCTACGCGCGCGCTGGCAGCTGACTGACGATCTGCTCGATCGTCGAGCGTAAGGTACGGCTCGGGTTAGGCTCTCGCGCGCGATTCGACCGTAAGCCGGCGCGCGGTAATGGAGGCCATCCCCAGATCGCTGAGCGTGCTGCGGATGTCGAAGACCTTATCCAAGTCGCAGATCTCAAAGAGGCGCTGCACGGTTCCCTGCACGCCCAGCAGAATGAAGGCGGCGCCGCGCATGCGGGTCATCGCGTGAAGGTGTACCAAGCACTCGAGGGCGGTCGAATCCATGTACGACGTCTTTGCGAGGTTCGCGAAGACGAGCCGCGCGCTCTTTGCGGTTCCAAAGGCATCCATTAGACGGTCGCGTTCCGAGAGATCGAACTCTCCCACGAGATCGACGACGAAAACGTCGAGCGTCTCAGGCTTGGTGGGCTGAAGGTTCACACACTGCATGCTGTTCGCTCCTCTTGGGCCGCCAAACCGGGCGGGGTCGTGAGGTCCCTTCAACCAGCCTACTCCGCAAGGATGGGCAAATCCTGAAATGAGGCTGTGACCCATCCCTGAATCGGCCGCCGCCGAGTAGGCAAGCGCCTGAAATTTAATATACGGCGTTTGGTGAATCGCTCACCCCGTAGACCGACGTAAGCCCTTGCTTGGGCCCCAGCGTCTTGAGCAACGTACCGGCCGGATAACTGTAGATCGTCACGGTGCCGGAGCTCACGTTGGCGCTGAAGAGCCGGTTCTGCTGCTTGTTCAGCGCGACGTGATATGGATCGCCGATACCCTGGATCAGCGGTACCGAAGTCTGGTAGTAGGGCGGCGCGATCACATCGATCGAGCCCGGCTCGTACGACGCGACCTCCTGGTCGTCGGCGATGAGGTTGCCCTTCGCATCGATGACGAGACCGCCGGGAACATTCACCGTGGCGCCCAGCGCGGTCGGAGTCGATCTCCCGCGTTTGAACTCGAGGAGATAGCCATACCCCTCCGCCCACGCCATCACAAAAATGTCTCCACGGCGGTCGACCGCGACCCCCGTCGGCCCGAGTATCACCGTATAACGCTTCTTCACCGTGTTGCTGCACTGCGCGTACTCATAAAGGTAGCCGGGATCGGAGAAATCGTTGAAATCGGCGACGTACACGTTACCGGAGTGGTCTGTCGTGACCGTGATCGGATCGACCAGACCGCTCGAGTACGTGCACTTGGGTGAGGAACTCCCCGGCGCGTACTCGGTCACCTGCGCGCTTTTGTAGTTCGCGACGTAGAGATTTCCGGCTTTGTCGACCCAGACGCCGTCGGCGCCGTTGAGACCGCCGGTGATCTGCCCGACGTTCTTGTGGCTGCGATTCGCGAGCACTTGCACCGACCCGCTCCCGTCGGAGACGAAGAGATCCCGCTCGATCTTGGCGGAGCGTACGGTACGCGCAGGCTGCGCCTGCGGCGGCTTGGGTTGCCGGATGACTCCCGACCGCAAGGGCGTAACGGGGGGAGCGCTTTGTGAACCGATCGATCCGGCGCCGGAGCAACCGGTCAGCGCGACCAAGACGAGTGCGACGAACAGTGGAAAACGCCGGCCGAGGTGCGGCATGCAGGTAGCCTCCGATTAACGTGTTGAGTCTTGTGATTCTATGCCGCACGCGCCGCTCTCGACAATAGGTAATGACCTAGGTGCGGCAAGGCTGCGGAGCGCTCTCGGACACGGCGCCGCGCCGGGCAGTCATCCTGCCGCGTTGCCCCGAAATCGCACCGCAAAGGAGCACAGCATAATGGACAGGCGCACTTTTACGACCACGATGCTCGCTGGAGCGGCGAGCACGCTGACCGGTCTGCACGGGGTCGCCCGGGCTGCAGGCGGGGTTCGCAACGTCGTGCTGATTCACGGGCTGTATGCCGACGGATCCTCCTGGACCGACGTCATCTCGCGTTTACAATCCGCCGGCCTGCGGGCGACCGCCGTGCAGAATCGTCTGGTATCGTTCGGCGATGACGTCGATGCAGCGAAGCGGGTACTCGCGATGCAAGACGGCCCGACGGTTCTCGTGGCACATTCCTACGGCGGAATGGTCTTGACGGAGGCCGGCGTCGCGCCGAACGTTACCGCGCTGGTCTACGTGGCGGCCCGCGCACCCGACGCCGGCGAAAACTATCCAGCACTCGCAAAGCGATTTCCTGCGGCTCCCGCCGGCGCCGGGCTCGTGACGTTTCAAGGATTCTCGCAATTGAACGAGGACGCGTTTTTGAACGACTTCGCAAATGGCGTCGACCCTGCGCGGGCGCGCCTCCTATATGCCGTTCAAGCCTCGAACGCGGCGGCGCTCCCCACGACGGCGATGACGACGGTTGCGGCCTGGCGCTCAAAACCATCTTGGTACGCCGTCTCAAAACAGGATCGCACGATCAATCCCGATTTGGAACGCTATATGGCGGGGCGCATGAAAGCGACGACCATCGAAGTCGACGCGGGCCATCTCTCGCTCGTCAGCCATCCGCAAGAGATCTCGAATCTCATCCTCCAGGCCGCGGGCCAGTGATCCAGCGCGGTCACAGCAGATCGCTCTGAAACGGATACTGCAGCTCGAAGAGCAGCACGAGGGTAGCGGTCACGACGATGGTCACAGCAGACGTCATCAGCAGATGCACGTTCTTGTTCTCGAGCCCGAAGAGCCAGCAGAATCCGACAATCGCAGTCGCGCCGATCAGCAGGACGAGCCACTCGAAGGGTGAGAGCGCGAAGGTGTTATCGGCGAGGCGTCGCCAACGGTAGTCGTGCAGTGCGCCCAGCTGCTGCAGGGTGGCGCTTTGCGCATTAGTCTCCTTGAGGTTCGCCGGATTGAATCCGCCCGCGGCGCCTATCGCATCCATCACGATGAGATCGGCATCTTTGTCGTAGGTCGCGGCGCGCATCGCGGGCCACTCGCGGTCGACCATTAGTCTGGCGTAGAGCAGCACGTCACGGCGCACCCGGCCGCGCTGGGCGGACGGCATCCCGAGCGCTGCGCGAAAAATTGGACAACGACGCGATCGCGGCTTTGGGGCGCGAAGGAGCGGCGATGAGCGAGCCGCAAGCCGCGCACGTCGCGCGGCGCCACAGCTAGTTGCGGCCGGCTCCGCGGATGGCCCGAAGCGCGTCTTCGACCTCAACGAGCATGAGAGGGTCGGTCCGCTGCGCCTTCGCGCGGGCGAGCTGATCCTTGAGGCTCTTCCAACCGCGGCCGGGGACCTCGTCGCAGATTGCCGGAGAGCGTTTGTTTTCTGAGTGGTCCGTCATGGCCAGACTTTGATTACATCGCACGGCGCGAGTCGCCTTCAGGAGACCTGAGAATTCGCAAAAAAGCAGCGCATTGAAACCCCGGGCACGTCCAGGCCATAGGTCGTTCGTGGGCCGAGCTTTCGGAAGGGGTTCGCGACCTTTGCTGCCCTGCGAAGTCGCGCGAACATTTTTCCAAGACGGGCTTTGCGGCAGACCGTATACTGGACGCATGAATACGACGAACGTTAGCACCGCACAGAGCATCTATCCGAGCGTCCGCTACATCGACGCCGTGGCCGCGATCGCGTGGCTCAAGTCGGTTTTGGGCTTCGAAGAGCACGAGGTCTGCCTCGCCGATGACGGAAGCGTCGCGCATGCCGAGTTGAAGCTCGCCGGCAATCTGATTATGCTCGGCACCGTCAAGGACGATCCGTACGGAAAGAGTCCCAAGAGCCTCGGCGGCGTCACCGGCGGCATCTACTTCGGCCTCGAGAGCGCAGACGCGATCGATGCAGGGTACGCCCGCGCGAAAGCCGCCGGCGCGGAGATCGTGCGCGAACTCAACGACACCGATTACGGCTCGCACGATTTTGCCGTGCGGGATCCCGACGGCCACATCTGGAGCTTCGGCACCTATCGGCCGCAAGCGAGGTAAGCAAGGGGTCGCAATACCGAAACGCGAACCGCGGCACCCGTCAACCTCGGTATGCTGCGTAGAGGAGAAGAGTAAAAATGGTTCGCGGAGGTAGCACGAGGCGCAGGTTTCTTAAACGATGCGCGCAGTTCTTTGCAGCCTTAGGATTCATCCGGCTTCCAGAAGCGGCGTTAGCCAATCGCCGGCCGCTCAACAACATCGTGTTTATCATCGTCGACCAGAGAGTCGAGAAGCTCCTCGCGGGATCGGAGTACTCGCTGCCCGCGATGAAGGCGCTCGCGGACCACGGGGTGACCTTCGGAAACCACTACATCTCCGCGGCGCAGTGCTCGCCATCCAGGGCATCCTTCCTCACCGGCCAGCCGCCGCAGGTCACCGGCGTCATCGATCAGATGCAGTTCTCGTTCGTACGCAGCCTCAGCCCCGAAATGCCCAATATGGGATCGGTGTTGAAGGGCCTCGGTTATAAGACTGCCTATTTCGGCAAGTTTGAAATGGACAAGGACATTCTCAATCCGAAGCCTACGGTCAACTATAGCGATGCCGCGCAGCACTACGGCTTCGACACCTTCGGTTCGGGCGGCGATATCGGCAGCACGCCCGACAGCGGCTACGAGAACGACCTCTTCATCGCCGGCGAAAGCGAACGCTACCTGCGCAAAACCGCAGGCGATTCCCGCAGCACCGGGCAGCCGTTCTTCATGGTCGCGAGTTTCGTCAATCCGCACGACATCATGTACGGAGACGGTAACGTTCCGGGTCAGCCGCCCGTTCAGATTCCGGTGGTGCCGTCGGCCGTACCGCCTCCGCCGCAGAACTCCATTTACGAAAAGAAGTGGGCCTTCACGCTTCCGGCGAGCCTCGACGAATCGCTCGCGAAGCCGGGCATGCCCAACGCGCTCTCGGAATACAAAACGGGCTGGGACGGCTGGTCCGGCGTGATCCCAACCGATCGCAAAGACATGTGGACGATCTTTTACAACTACTATCTCAACGCGATTGCGGACGTCGACCGCGGCATACAGCAAATCGTCGACGTGATGAACGAGATGGACCTGTGGCGGGATACGGTCGTCGTCTTCACCGCGGATCACGGCGAGATGGGCGGAGCTCACGGCGGGCTCAAGGGTAAAGGGCCGTTCGCTTACGAGGAAAACGTCCACGTACCGCTGATCGTCGCGCACCCTAGCGCGAAAGCCGGCGCGACCTGCCCTGCGCTGACGAGCCACCTGGATCTGCTGCCGACCTTCGTTGGGCTGACCGGCCTGCCCAGCTCGGAGCGGCCCGCCGCCGTGAAGGCGTTGCCCGGGCACGACTTCTCCTCATTACTTGCCGAACCCGAAAGAGCGGGCGTAGGGGAGATCCGCCCGGCCATCCTTTTCAACTACGTCGGGCCATCGACGGTCGACGGAGCCTTTCTCAAAAAGACGATGGACACGCAGTTCGCAAACGAACCGTCCCCGCCGCTGTCCGAGGCGAACATTCGCAAACGCGGGCTGCTCTCGCTGGTGTTTGACGGCCGCTACAAGTTTGGCCGCTACTATGCGCCGGCCGCCTGCAACACGCCGCATTCGCTGGAAGAGATCCTCAAAGACAACGACGTCGTGCTCTACGACCTCAAAGACGATCCGGCAGAAGTGCGCAACCTCGCTCTGGAACCGGAGAAGAACCGCGAGACGATCCTGCGTATGAATGCGCTGCTCAACGAACTTATCGAGAAGGAGGTCGGCGCAAACGCTTGCGAACTCCTGAGCAAAGCCATGGGAGCCAACGGCCCGAAGTAACCGATGTCGATCGTCGTGCGCTGCGCGCGTTTCGGCCTCCGCGTGGTAAAGGTTAACGTCGGCATAAGCTGCGCTTAAACCAGCGTTTCGGTTGCTGGTCAATGATTGGTTCGTGCGGCTTGCTGCGCCGTCGTTGCTCTTTCTTGGCTTGCTCGTAGCGAGCGGCTGTAACCGGCAGGCTGCGGCGCCGCCGGCGCCATTTGAAATTCCAGTCGTGAGGGCGCAGCACGGCGTCGTTTCGTTCGAGCTGACGGCCGTGGTCGACCCGTCTACCGGTGCCCCAGCTTTCGCTTATGCCGGTACGGTGGGCTCGGCTCCCACGATCCGTCTTCGGCCTGGTGATGAAATCCGCGTGAAGCTGACGAATCACTTACCGTCCGGCACCGACGCCCCGAACCTTATTAATTTGCACTTCCACGGGCTGGAAGTCTCGCCGTATCCGCCGTCCGACGACGCGATGCGTCTAGCGGCCCCCGGCGAGTCGCTCGACTACGACGTCCACGTGTCGCGCGAGCAGCCGCCCGGGCTCTACTGGTATCATTCGCACGCGCACGGACAGACCTATTGGCAGATAACCAGCGGCATGTCGGGAGCGATCGTCGTCGAGGGACTGCAACAGCACCTGCCGGCTCTCGCTGCGATGCGCGAAAGAATCATCATGCTGCGCAACGTGCAGACTCCCCCAGACTACGACGGCATCCCAATTGCAGCCCGTCCCGAACCGAATCGGTCGAAGATCATCGCCGCCCGCAAACGCGCCGGACGATTCACCCTGGTAGACTCGGACGATTCCGTCGGTCAGCCGTGCGCCTCCACGCCGGGGCTGGGCGTGACGATGAACGGCGCCCCCCGCCGGACAATTGGAATCGATCCCGGCGAGTGGCAGCTCTTCCGCGTCGTGAACGCATCGGCTGGGCGCTATTTCGACCTTCAGGTAGACGGCGAGCAGCTGACTTTGGTCGCGCTCGACGGCTTTCCGCTGGACGCTTTTGCCGGCTCGCCGCCGGTGCAATTCCTCAGTCATATCGTCGTAGCGCCGGCGGGCCGGGCCGAGTTCCTCGTACGGGGCCTCTCGCATCCGACGGTCATGCGTTCGCGCTGCTACGTCAGCGGCGAGGCCGGCGATCGCGATCCCGAAGTCGTTCTTGCCGATTTACGAACCGATGGCGGCGCGCCGCCGGGCGCAATGTCTTCGCCCGATCTTCGGCGCGCGCGTCCGTTGCCGCGCAGCCCGCGAGCGGCCAGGCTTCCGGCCATCGCCGCGACCCGGCACATTATCTTTACCGAAGACGTCGACGGCTTCTACATTAACGGCAGAAAGTTTCATATGGGGGATCCGCCATCAGTGGTGGCCCACGCGGGGACGGTCGAACGCTGGGTGTTGATCAACAAAACCGATGAGGTGCACGACTTTCACATTCACCAGGTTCACTTCGCGGTCGAATCGATCGACGGCCGCGCGACTCGTCCGCTTCACTGGGTCGATACGGTGACCGTCCCGCCGATGCGCTACACGCATACGGCCGGTACGCCCGGCGCGGCCATCGTCTTGATGGATTTCCGTAACCCGGCGATCCGCGGGACGTTCGTCTACCACTGCCACATCCTCGATCACGAAGACGGCGGTATGATGGCCTCGATTCGCGTTATCTGATGACGGCTTTCGGGAGGCGCCGTTAAGGAAAGGGAAGCTCCTCCTAATCTTTGCTTCATCAAGCGCTTGCTTTAATTGAGCATGAGCAACTTTATGCGCGCCCGCGGCTTTGGCGCAGTGGCCTGCGTCATCGCCGGATCGCTCCTCTCGACCGGCTGCGACGAAAGCGACGTGGGTGCTGCAGCCTGGCTCACTGCATGGCAGCGTTCCTCTTGACGAGCACGTCGGCCGCCCGGCCGTAGTGCACATCGGCCGGCGTGAGAAATGCCAGTCCGCTGTGACGATGCTCATGGTTGTACCAGCGCACGAAATCAACGATGAACAGGCGCGCGGCTTGCACCGATGAGAAGAACTCGGGGAACCCGGGGCGATACTTGAGCGTCTTGAAGTGCGCCTCGGAATAAGGGTTGTCATTGGACGTGTGCGGTCGCGAATGGCTTTTGGAAATACCCAGATCGGCGAAGAGCAGCGCGAGCGATTTGGCCTTCATCATCGCGCCACCATCAGCATGGATGTGGAGCTGCCCGGGTGGGACGCCTTGTTCGCGAACCGCGTCGCGAAACAGCGCTTTAGCGATCGCCGTCGACTCAGTCGTCGCGACCTCCCAACCCACGATGTACCGGCTGAAGACGTCAAGCACGAGATAGAGACTGAACCATGTCCACTTGGCCGGCCCAGGCAGTTTGGTCACATCCCAACTCCACAGGTGGTTGGCCGCCGTGGTTGCCAGTTCGGGCTTAATCCGCGCTGGATGCGTCGCGATCGCGCGGCGTTCGTGCACCTGGCCGTGAGCGCGAAGGATGCGGTAGAACGTCGACGCTGAGGCGAGGTACTGCCCTTCGTCAAGCAGCGTGGCGACGATCGCACGGGGAGCGCTGTTGCAAAAGCGCTCGGAGTTGCAGGCCGCCAGCACCGCCGCTCGCTCGTGCACCGTCAGCGCATGCGGTTGAGTGCCGCTGCGAACGATGTGAAATGCCGCGGGCGCCGTCGCTTTGTGCCACCGGTGCCAGCTGGCTCGTGAGGTGCCGGTGCTACGGCAGGCTACGCGTTGCGAAAGGCCGGCATCGAACAGCGCGCTCATCGTTTGCTGCGTGATGGCTCGGACGGCGGCGCTGTCTCCTTGCTCCCGAGCTGCTGCAAGAGCGCCTGCATTTTTCCCTGGATCTCGACGACCTTTTCGAGCTGCGCGTTGCGCTTGAGCAGCCGCTCGTTCTCACGACGCAGCTTCTCGAGTTCACGAGCTTCGGGATTGGGCTTGGGACCACGCTTGCGATCGAGCGCCGCTTTCCCACCGCTATCGCGCTTCTGGCGCCACAGGGAAATGTGCGAACTGTAGATGCCGTGACGCCGCAGAACGGCGCCGCGAGCTTCAGGCGTTTGGGCTGCTTCGTACTCGGCCAGGAGCTTCAGTTTCTCCTCGACCGTAAAACGCCGGCGCGTCGGCCGCGCAG
>DASXFZ010000043.1 GCA_036489315.1 Candidatus Cybelea sp. | reverse complement strand
AGACGGCGCTCGTGCCGGGGAGGCTCGTCATTGGGAGGTCGAGCGTGTAGCGATACCAATTCGTTCCGGCCGGCTGGTTCTGCATCGTATCTTCATTGCCCGGGGAGCTATCGTCGTTGTCGTTGCAGGCCAAACCCGAAGCCATCGTCATCAAATCGGCGACGCTCATCGCCGCTTTGCGTGCGTCGTCGTTGCGGATCGGCAGATAGGACGCCAACAGGCTCAATACGAGCGATTGGGGAGTAAATCGATGAGTATCTTCGATTGCACGTCCCACGATCAGCGTCGCGACGCTCTTGGCGGCCGAGCGCGTGTCGTGCGGCGTATCCGCCGTAAATCCGTAGAAGTACTCGTCGAGGACGAGCCGGCCGTGACGCGCGATCGAGATGCTCTGAATGTACGGCGAGCGCAGCGCCGGCGCGCGCATGCCGACGATTCCGTCGATCGCTTGGGCGAGCGGCGCCTCCCGCATCGACGCCGTCGCGAGCGTTCCGACGCTCCATCCGTCCGCCAAGCGCTCCGGCGCGCGATACTGCCACGTGCTCTGCATGCGCGGATAGAACCAGCGAAGCTCCGCGCCGTCGGGACGGTGAAAGGTAAGCGGGGCGCCGTCGATCGATGCGTGTTGGAGGTGCAGCTTGCCGTCGGGCGCCGGTGCCGGAAGGTCGAAGAGCATGCCGAGCGCGCTGCCGCTATTGAACTCGGGATTGCGAATAAAAGCGCCGATCCGGCCGTCGCTGCCTCGGGAGACGACCAGGAAGTAGTGGGCGGGTTCGCCCAGCGGCGTGGCGGGCACCCACGCTCTCTCGGGCGCCGGCACCGCTTGCGCTGCCCAGACCCCGACGAGGGTCGCGGGTATCATCGCATCGCCTCAGGTACGCAGAAGGTCGGTTCCGGTCATTTGCTGCGGAATCTTCAGGCCCATCAGGTGCAGCAGCGTCGGGGCGACATCGCCGAGCTTGCCCCCGCCGGCGAGCGTACCGTGAAGACCTTTGCCGATCAGCACGAAGGGGACGGGGTTGGTCGTATGGGCGGTGATGGGGTTGTTCTTTTCGTCGAGCTCCTCTTCGGCGTTTCCGTGATCCGCGGTAACGGCGAGCAGGCCGCTCGCGCGCAAGGTTGCATCGGCCAGCCTCGCTAGACATTCGTCGAGCACCTCGACGGCGCCGATCGTCGCTTCCCATCTGCCGGTATGTCCGACCATATCGGCGTTAGCATAGTTCATCACAATGGCGTCGTAGCGGCCGCCCGCGATCGCTTTGAGTGCCGCGTCGGTGATCGCCTGCGCTCGCATCGCCGGCGCCAGATCGTAGGTCGCAACGGAACGGTCCGACGGGATGAGCTCGCGCTCTTCACCCTGCACCGGCTCTTCCCGCCCGCCGTTGAAAAAATAGGTGACGTGCGCGTACTTCTCGGTCTCGGCGAGACGAAGCTGCCGCAATCCGGCCGCTGCGATGACGTCGCCGAAGGTCTCGTACTGCGGGCGCGGCCCGAAGAGCACCGGATTGGTATAGTTCTCGTCGTACTTCGTCATCGTCCCGAAGTATGGTCGCCGGTACGCCTTGGCTGCGAACGCATCGAAGGGGTCGTGGTAATACTGCGTCGTTCCGGCGTCGAAGGCGGTCGTCAGCTGCCGCGCGCGATCCGGACGGAAGTTGAAGAAGATGAAGGCGTCCCCGTCCTCGATCGGCCGCGGCTGCGCGACGATCGTCGGCGCGACGAACTCGTCATCCTCGCCGCGCGCGTAACCCTCCCGAACCGCCGCGAGCGCATTGCCGCTATGGTGCTGCGCGTCGCCGCGGGCCAGCAGTTCGTAGGCGCGCTGGGTCCGTTCCCAGCGCCGGTCGCGATCCATCGCGTAAAAGCGCCCCGTGACGCTGGCGATCGCGCCGTCGCGTCCAACCGCCGAGAGCTTGCTCTCGAGCATTGCGACGTAGAGCGCCGCGGAACGCGGCGGCGTGTCGCGCCCGTCGAGAAAGCAGTGGACGGCAAATGGGACGTTCGCCGCGACGGCGGCGTCGATCAGTGCGAAGAGGTGCTCGATCGAGCTGTGCACTCGTCCGTCCGAGAGCAGCCCCATGAGATGAAGCGTTGCTTTATTCTGCGCGGCATGCGCGAGTGCCGCGCGCAGCGTCTCGTTTCGCGCGAACTCGCCCGTTGCGATCGCGGCATCGATCAGCGTCACGCCTTGCGGCACGACGCGGCCGCTGCCAAGGTTGAGATGGCCGACCTCGCTGTTGCCCATGATCCCTTTGGGCAATCCGACGGACTCGCCGGAGGCGCGCAGCGTCGTGTGCGGATACTGTTCGAAGAGTCGACGCCAGTTCGGTAGATTTGCAGCCGCGATCGCATTGCCGTGCGTCTCGTCGCGGCAGCCCCAACCGTCGAGCACGGCGAGCACGACGGGCCGGTAGTTCATTGCGCGTGCGCGATCAGCGAGGCGAAGCCCTCCGGGTCGAGCGACGCGCCGCCGATCAAGCCTCCGTTGATCTGCGGCTGCGCCATATAAGAGGCGACGTTTGCTGCGTTCATGCTGCCGCCGTAGAGAATCGGCACGCCCCCAAGCTCGGCGACGCAGCGGCGAATCGTCCCCATGACGCGATTAGCCTCGCGCGGATCGCAGTTCTTGCCGGTTCCGATGGCCCAGATCGGCTCGTACGCGACAACGACCTTCGCGAGATCTTCTGCCGGAATGCCGGCAAAGGCGTCCCGTGTCTGGCTGATGACGCGTTCGTCGGCCTCCCCCGCATCGTGTTCTTGCGACGTTTCGCCGACGGCAACGATCGGTGTGAGCCCCTGCCCCAGCGCCGTGCGCACTTTCAAATTCACCGTGCGATCGTTCTCGCCGCAATAGGCGCGTCGCTCGGAGTGTCCGAGGATGACGTAACTGACCCCGAACTCGAGCAGCATCGGAGCGCTGATCTCGCCGGTGAAGGCGCCCTGCAGTTCCCAGTGCATCGTCTGCGCGCCCAGCCGCACGCGCGTCCCGGCCAGGCGCGACGACGCAAGCGGGAGCGACGTAAACGGCGGCGCTACGACGATTTCGATCTTCGCGGGAACGCCGGCGACGCGGGGAAGGAAGGCATCGAAGAAGGCGGCCGTCTCGGCGGCGGTTTTATGCATCTTCCAGTTTCCCGCAAGGATCGTTTGCGGCGAAGGCGCGCTACTGCTCAAGCGCGGCGACTCCCGGCAACGTCTTCCCTTCGAGGAACTCGAGCGTTGCGCCGCCGCCGGTCGAAACGTAGGTCGCCCTCGACGCGAAGCCCAGCAGATTGGCGGCTGCGGCGGCGTCGCCGCCGCCCACGACGCTGGTCGCGCCGGCCGCGGTCGCGCGGGCGATCGCTTCGCCGACGACTTGCGTGCCTTGGCGGTACGCCGGGTTCTCGTACACGCCCATCGGCCCGTTGAAGACGATCGTCTTCGCGGTTTCGATCGTCGCAGCATAGGCCTTTGCGCTCGCGGGGCCGATGTCCAGAATCATCTCGTCGCCGACGCTGTCGATCGCGACGACGTGCGCGCGCGCTGGCGCGTCGAGCGACGGCGCGATGACGGCATCCACCGGCAGCTCGACCGCGACGTTGCGTTGCTTGGCCAGCGCCAAAAAGCGTTGCGCCGGCGCGAGATCGTCGTCACGCAAGGATTTCCCGACGTCGACTCCTTGCGCCGCGAGCAGCGTGTTGGCCATGCCCCCGCCGATGCAGAATGCGTCGACCAGCAGGCACAGGTGTTCGAGCATCGGCAGCTTGTCTTTGATCTTGGCGCCGCCGATCGCACAGACGAAGGGCTTGGCCGGATGCTCGACGATCGCCGAGAGCGCGCGCAGCTCGGCCTCCATCAGCAGCCCGGCCGCGCTCGGAAGAAAGTGCGCGATCCCTTCGGTCGACGCATGCGCGCGATGCGCGGTGGCAAAGGCGTCGTCGACGTAAAGATCGCCCAGCGACGCGAGGCGCTGCGCGAAGGCGGGATCGTTGCGTTCCTCTTCGGGGTGAAAGCGTACGTTTTCGAGCAGTAGGATATCGCCGTCGTGCAGCTGCGCGACGGCTCGTTCCGCGACGTCGCCGACGGAGTCGGCAGCAAACGCGACGCTCGTGCCGAGGCGCTGCGAGAGCGCGCGTGCGATCGGCGCCAGCGAGAGCGCCGGATCCGGCTTTCCATCGGGCCGCCCAAGGTGGGAGAGAACGATCGTCTTCGCCCCGCGTTGCGCGAGCCAGCGCAGCGTCGGCAGAGCGGCGTCGATCCGTGCGTAGTCGCCGATCGTTCCGTCGGCGATCGGCACGTTGAGATCCTCGCGCACGATCACTCGCTTCCCCGCGACGTCGAGGTCCTCGAGCCTGCGAAACAGCACTCGGAAGGGACGATCCCTACGCTTTGGCGGGAATCGCCGAACCCACCATGGCCGTCAGCTCGGCGAGACGGCACGAATAGCCCCACTCGTTGTCGTACCAGGCGGCGATTTGGACGAGATCGCCGTTGGCATTGGTAAGCTTCGCATCGATGATCGAGCTGTTCGGGTTCTTTTTGAAGTCGCTCGAGACAAGCTCTTCCTCGGTGTAGGCGACGTATTTGCTCAGCTCGCCTTCGGCCGCACGACGGAGCAGCGCGTTGAGCTGGTCTTTGGTGGTCGGCTGCTTCGTCTGCGCGACCAGATAGATCATCGAGACCGTCGGCGTCGGAACGCGCAGCGAGAAGCCGTCGAAGGTCCCCTCGACTTGCGGGATCGTCAGGTAGAGTGCCTTGGCGGCACCGGTCGACGTCGGAATGATGTTCGTCGCGGCGTTGCGCGCGCGTCGCAGATCCTTGTGCGGGCCGTCGAGCACGTTCTGGTCGTTCGTGTATGAGTGAATCGTGCTCATGAAGCCCTTGACCCAACCGAGCTCGTCGACGATTGGCTTGACGGCGGTGGCCAGGCAGTTCGTCGTGCACGACGCGTTGGAGATGATGTTGTGCTTTTCGGGGTCGTAGTTGCGGTCGTTGACGCCGAGCACGATTGTGATGTCCTCGCCCTTGGCGGGGGCGGAGATCAGGACTTTCTTCGCCCCGCCGCCGTCGATGTGGGCGCGGGCTTTGGCGGCATCGGTAAAGAGTCCGGTGGATTCGACGACCACGTCGACGCCCAAATCCCGCCACGGCAGCTTGCCGGGATCTCGCTCGCCGAAGACGCGGATGCGCCGCCCGTCGATCTCCAGCGTCGAGTCGGACGAGCCGACGGTCCCGGCGTAGATGCCGTAGTTGCTGTCGTACTTGAAGAGATGGGCGCACTCTTTGGCGCCGATCAGATCGTTGACGGCCGCGATCTCGATCTCGGGATGGCGTTCGGCGAGCGCCTTTGTAAAGTTACGTCCGATGCGGCCGAAGCCGTTGATTCCGATGCGCATGCTGCGCCGTTACCCGACCGCTCTGGGGCTCCCCTGCACGCCGCGCAGGGAGTCGGCGAGCCGGCTTAGCGCGCCGAAGCGACTGCTCACGGTAGGCTTCCCGATCGGGGGACTGCAGCGGCGGCCGAGCTCGGCCAACGATTCGTCGGGATGGCGAAGGCGCAGCTCCGCCAGCTCGCGCAGCGGCGGCGAGAGCGCCGGCAGGCCGTAGGCGTTGGCGAGGAACTCGATGACGCGCCGTTGCTCGGCCGCGGCCGCGGCGCTGCGCTGCAGGTTCGCGGCCTCGGTATTGACGAGGCGGTGGATACGGTTCTTGGTCTCGCGCAACGCGCGTACGTCCTCCAGCTGGAGCACCGCGGTAAATGCGCCGATGCGTGTGAGCAGCTCGGCAATCGCGTCGAACTCCTTGAGGTAGAGCACGACGCGCCGTTTCCGGCGCGCCTCTTTCGCGGGGACGCCGTTACTGCGCAGCGTCCACGCCAAACGTTGGGCGATGCGCTCGTCGCGAACGACGAACTCCAGGTGGTATCCCCGCGTACCCGCCGCGAGCGATCCGCAGGCCAAGAAGGCGGCGCGCAACTCGACGAGCCGGTCGCACTTGTGGACCGGCTTGGCCGGGATTTCCCTCAGGCGCTCCGGGAGTGCCACGGCAAAGGTCGGTAAGCGCGCGAGCCGGGTGGGCGCCCGCGCCTCGATCGGGTAGCGCTTCCGTTCGTCGAGCAGCGACCAGAACAGGCGCGCGACCGAGTTGCGGTGGGTTACGAACTCCTCGCCGGCTCCGCCGTAGAGCGCCAGGGAGACCAGCAACGCTTCCCGGCAGTGCCGCTCGCTCGGAAGCTCTCGCGCGAGGGCGTCCTTCGTATCGGCCGAGATTACAGCCACTCCGCCTCGTCCTTTCGGGAGTCGACGAGCTCGTACAGGTCGGCGGGCTTGACCGCGGGCGTGACGCGCAGCGGCACGTCGCGAACGCGGACCGTCACGAACTTCGTGGCGTAGTGAATCTCGAGGACGTCGCCCGGCTTCACTTGGTAGCCGGGCTTGAGGGGCTTGCCTTCCCGCGTAATTCGCCCGTGCTCGAGGGCCTCGTGGGCCTCGCTGCGCCGTTTGGCCAGCCGCGACACCTTCATGAACTTATCCAGCCGCACGGCGTCTTCTTTCGGCGCCGTACCGCGTTTCTCGCCTGTCGAAGGCCTGTCGAAGGGTTGACACTATCGCGATATATCGGATACTGTGTCGACATGCACCGATGGGAGAGGCCCAGGCACGGCATGCGCCGGTTTCGCCGAGGAATTTTGAAGTTCGCCGTGCTCAAACTGCTGGCCGATATGCCGAGCCACGGTTACGAGTTGATCCGGGCCATTCGCGAAAAGGGGTGGGGCGGGGGCGCCGGCTCGGTCTACCCGTTGCTGGCCGCGCTGGAGGCCGCGGGCTTCATCTCCGGGCGTGAAGAGGGCGATCGGCGCATTTACGAGCTTACCGAAAAAGGAAGAAAGATGCTCGAGGAGCGTGCGGCCGACATCGGCCGGTTTTTCGAAGGCGACGAAGAGGAAGAGGGCACGGGCGACGCGCGGGCGCAGATGCGCGAGGCGGCCGATCGTTTAATGCACGCCGTCTCTCAAATGAGTTATTCTTCCAAACCGGAGACGGTCGAGCGCGTGCGCGAACTGCTCGATGACGCCCGCAAGAAAATCTACGAAGTGCTCGCGCAAGAATAAGGGGTTTCCCATTGGCGCAAGCGCGAACGGCGCACCGCGGGGTCAACATTTTCGAGGAGGGCAAGCCGATGTGGCAGATCCTCCTCGTCTTTCTGGTACCCCTGATGCTGAGCAACGTTTTGCAGTCCGCATCCCAGACGATGGCGAGCATCTGGATCGGCCGCTTGATCTCCACGCACGCGCTCGCCGCGGTCTCGGCCGTTTTCCCGATCGTCTTTCTGCTTTTTTCGTTCGTCTTCGGCGTGTCGAGCGGCAGCAGCGTACTCGTCGGTCAGGCCTACGGGGCGCGCGACCTCCACAAGGTCAAGAAGATCGCCGGCACCGTGCTGGGTGCGGCGCTCTACCTGGGCATCATCGTCGCGATTCTGGGTGCGTTCGGATCGCCGATTGTCCTGAAGTGGCTGGCGACGCCGGCCGATATCCTCCCGCAGTCGGACGCCTACGCGCGCGTCGTCTTTTTGACGATGCCGATCTTCTTTTTCTATTTCGTGTACGTCACGATCTTACGCGGCACCGGCGACTCGACGACGCCCTTTTACACGCTGCTCGTCTCGAGCCTGCTCGCGATTGCCGTGACGCCGCTCTTCATTGTGGGCGCGCTGGGGCTGCCCAAGCTCGGCGTGGTCAGCGCGGCGGTCTCGGGCCTGATCGCCAACAGCGCGGCGCTGGGGTGGCTGATCTTTTATCTCGCGCGTAAAGACCATCCGCTCAAGTTCGATCGCGAGACGCTCTCCGATATGCGGATCGATTGGAAGATTCTGGGCGCGGTCGTTCGCATCGGCGTGCCGACCGGCATCCAGGTGATGATGGTCTCGCTGGCCGAGCTCGCCGTAATCTCCTTCGTGAATCGTTTCGGCTCGGACGCGACGGCAGCGTACGGTGCGGTGAACCAGGTCGTCGGCTACGTCCAGTTTCCGGCGATCTCGATCGGCATCTCGGCGTCGATCTTCGGGGCGCAGTGCATCGGCGCGCGCCGCGAGGACAAGCTCGGCAGCGTCGTGCGTTCGGCGGTCGGCTTGAACTACGTCGTCGGCGGCTGCATCATCGTGCTGTGTTACGTATTTGCCTGGGCGATTCTCGGCTGGTTCATCACCGACCGTCACACGCTCGATATCGCGCACCAGCTCTTGATGATCACGCTCTGGGGCTACCTGCTCTTTGGCAACTCCGCGGTGCTGTCGGGCCTGATGCGCGGCAGCGGCTCGGTGCTCTGGCCGACGATTAACGGCGTCTTCGCGATCTGGTGCGTCGAAGTGCCGGTCGCGTTCTTTTTGATGCACCGCATCGGCCTCGACGGCATATGGCTGGGCTACCCGATCTCGTATTGCGTCGTCTTAGCGCTGCAGTTCAGCTACTACGAGTTCGTCTGGAAACGCAAAACCCACGAACGCCTCGTCTAGCCCTGCAACCCGTCGCTCTCCACTTTTCGCGGTCAGGTTTTCGCCAGTTTCCATAGCTCCTCGAGTTCGTCGAGGGAGAGATCCGAGAGCTGCTTTCCCTCTTTACCGGCGCGCTCTTCCATGAAGGAGAAACGCCGGTAGAACTTTTCGTTTGCCTCGCGCACCGCGGTTTCGGCGTCGATGCCCAGCGCACGAGATAGATTGACGAGGGTGAAGAAGACGTCGCCGAGCTCTTCGCGCACGTGGGGATCGTCCTGCGGTTGGCGGCGCGCCTCGGCGAGCTCCCCCAGCTCCTCGGTAAGTTTTTCCAGAATGCCGCTTACATCCGGCCAGTCGAAGCCGACGCGCGCCGCCTTTTCCTGCATGCGCTGTCCGCGCTGTAACGCGCCGAGCTGCTTGGGAATTCCGTCTAGCCGGTTCTTGCGCTCTCGTCCGGTCTTTTCCAGCGCCTTGAGTTTTTCCCAATTGCGCCACTGCGCGTCGACGTCTTCGATCACGGCGTCGCCGAAGACGTGCGGGTGCCGTCGTACCATCTTGTTTGAGAGCGCGTCGACGACGTCGGCGATGCTGAACTTGCCGACTTCCGTCGCGAGCTGCGCGTGAAAAAGGATCTGCAGCAGCAAGTCGCCGAGCTCTTCACAGAGCGCGTCGAGCTGCTCTCCTTCGATCGCGTCGACGACTTCGAACGTTTCCTCGATCAAGTAAGGTACCAGCGTGCGGTGCGTCTGCTCGCGATCCCAGGGGCAGCCCATGCGCAGCCGCGCCATGATCTCCACGAGATCGTCCCAGGAATGATGCGCCGACTGCGGCGGCAGCGGCACGAGCGGCATCGTGATCGAAGCGGAGAGCGTCGCTCGCGGCACTCCGGGAACGATCTCCGTAGCGATGCCGCGCGACTCGAGCAGCCGCAGCAGCGGCGGCAGACCCGGGAAATCCGAGAGCGGGTTGCCGAGTACGCCCAACCCAATCGCGTCGCCGATGAAATCGCCCTGCAGTCGCTGCGCAAATCGTTCGATCTCGTCGCTGCCGCCGCGTACGAAGAGCGCGGGATCGTCGACGAGATCGCGGACGATCGTTATGCCGTTGCGCGACAAGTAGCCGGTGAGATCCGGCGGCGCCATCAGCGCCACGGCCTTGCCGACGGTGCGCAGGGCTTCTAAGGTACCGATGGTCAGGAGCCCGGGATCGCCCGGGCCCAGGCCCGCGATGCGAACCAGCACGTCGCGTCCTTCGAAAGGCGACGGCGGCACCCCCGGTTCGGGGCGCCGCCGTCACGATTCTAGGTAGAGGCCGGTGCCGGCGACGCGGCGGCCGGTGACGCGGCAGCCGGTGACGCGGCGGCCGATGACGCGGCAGCCGGCGAAGCGGCCGCATTTCCCGCAGCCGGCGGCGCGCCGTTGGTCTGCGCGTTCGCGGCCGAGGGCGGGAAGAGCTGCGCGAAGTTCGGGTTCGTGCTCTTGATGTCGGCCTTCTGCTGCAGACCCTGCAGGAAAGGCTGGATCAACGGAGCCTCTTGCTGTTGACGCAGGATATCGGTGATCTGCGCCGTCGCGCTCGCGACCGTTGCTTTCTTGCCGGGTACGCGCGCTTCGACCTGGATGATGTGGTAGCCAAACGGCGACTTCACCGGTTCGCTGATCTGGTTGACCGGCAGCGTGAAGGCAACCTTATCGAAGGCCGGCACCATCTGTCCGCGACGGAAGGTACCGAGTTCGCCGCCCTTATCTTTACTGCCGGGATCGGTTGAGTATTGCTTGGCAACCGAGGCGAAGCTCTGTCCCGATTTCAGCAGCTGCTCGACTTTCTGCGCCTCGGCAAGGTTCGGCACGAGAATGTGCCGGGCCGTCACCTCTTCGGGCGTATCGAACGTCGCATGATTCTTATTAAAGTAGTCGCTGATCGCGGACGGCTTGATATTCACGTCCTTGGCGAGGGCTCGGTCGAGGATGATCTGCTCGCGTAACGCTGCTTTAACGTCAGCTTCAGTCAGACCGCGCGACTTCAACATCTCGTCCCAGGAGCCGGAAGGGAAGTTTTGTTTGAGCTGCGTCTCACGCGCATCGACTTCGGCGTCGGTGACCGTGATGTTGTTGCTCTTGGCGTACTGCTGGATCAGCACGTCTTGCACCATCTGCTGCAGCACGGTACGTGCCAGCGGCGTGGTTTGCAGCCGCGCGTTGAACGAGGCTTCGCTGATCGGTTGACCGTTCACCGTCGCGACCGCGCCGCTATCGGAACACGCCGCTAGCGACGTGCCCAACAGAAGGGCGGCCAGGCCTACGGTGAGGCGTTGGGCTTTCGACATTATTGCTCCGTTGGATCTCAGTGCGTAGGAAGCGGGGCCAAGAGCCCCGCATCACGTGCGGCCAGGTTCGCGCGCCGCGCGGCCGTTCCTCCGATAGGGGAAGGCCTGCCCCTGCGCCTTATATCGCTTCGAGAAGCCTGCGCAGCAGGGGCATCCAATCTTGGCTGCCGGGGAGATCGACGAGAATCCGCCCATCGGAGAAGCGGAAGCGATTCTTCGTCAGCGACTGCAGCTTCGGGACCGCGGCGGGGTCGAGCGCGAAGCCGGTGCCCACGCCCAGCGTCAGCCGCCGTTCGTCCACCACGACCCGAGTGACGTGCTTGCGCAGCGCGACAGCACGGAGCTTCGTGAGTTCGACCAGGTTGGCGAGCGGTTCGGGAAAAGGACCGAAGCGATCGCGAACCCCAGCCGCGGCCTCCTCGACCTCTTCTTGCGTGCGAGCCTTTGCTAGCTGCTGGTAGATGGCGATTTTTTGGGAGACTTGGCCGATGTAGTCGTTGGGAATGAAGGCATCGATCTTTACGTCGATGACGGCTTCGCGCCGATCCTCGAGCGAGGCAGGGCCTCCGCGCCGCTCGGCGATCGCCTGCGCCAAGAGTTCGCAGTACGTATCGAAGCCGACCGACGCGATAAATCCCGACTGCGCCGATCCCAAGAGATTGCCGGCACCGCGAATCTCGAGGTCGCGCATCGCGATCTGCAGGCCCGAGCCGAGATGGGCGAACTCCCGGATCGCTTCGAGCCGTGCTTTGGCCGCTTCGCTGAGTGCCTTGTGCCCCTGATAGAGCAGGTAACAGTACGCCTGGTGATTCGAGCGTCCCACGCGCCCGCGCAGCTGGTAGAGCTGCGCTAACCCGAAGCGGTCGGCGTCGTTGACGATCATCGTGTTGACGTTGGGGATGTCGATGCCGTTTTCGATGATCGTCGTCGCGACGAGCACGTCGAGTTCGCCGTCGATGAAACGCTGCATCACCGGCTCCAGCTCCGATTCTCGCATTTGGCCGTGCCCGACGCCGATTCTGGCTCGCGGAACGAGCTCTGCGAGCGCGTTGCGAACGGCGTAGATCGATTCTACCCGATTGTGCAGGTAGTAGACTTGGCCTCCGCGATCGAGTTCCGCCGCGATCGCCCACTGAACGACCGCATCGCTCGCCGGTACGACGAGCGTTTTGATCGACATGCGGTTCTTCGGTGCGGTTTGGATGAGCGACAGGTCGCGCACGCCCATCAGCGACATGTGCAGCGTGCGCGGAATGGGCGTCGCCGAAAGCGTCATGACGTCGACGCTCGCGCGATATCCCTTGAGGCGCTCCTTGTGCATGACGCCGAAGCGCTGCTCTTCGTCGATCACGATCAAACCGAGGTCGGCGAAAGCGACGTCCTTCTGAAGCAGCCGGTGCGTGCCGATGACGACGTCGACCTTGCCCTCGGCGAGATCGCGAAGGATTCGCTTCTGGTCGGCCTTGGGCGTGAAGCGCGAGAGCTCTTCGACGCGGACCGGAAAAGCGCCGAAGCGCGCACTGAAGGTGCGATAATGCTGATCGGCCAGCAGCGTGGTCGGCACGAGCACCGCAACCTGCTTCTTGTCGGCAATCGCCTTGAAGGCGGCGCGCATTGCCACCTCCGTCTTTCCGTATCCGACGTCGCCGCAGATGAGGCGGTCCATCGGCCGTGCGGCCTCCATATCGGTCCGGCTCGCATCGAAGGCCTTCTGTTGATCGGGCGTGGGCTCGTACGGAAATGCTTGTTCCATCTCGACTTGCCACGTCGTATCCGGGCTAAATGGAAACCCGCGCGAGATCTCTCGCTCGGCGTACAACGCGACGAGCTGGTCGGCGATCTTTGCGAGCGATTCGCTGACGCGCGACTTCGTACGCGCCCAGTCGGCGCCGCCCATTTTCGAGAGGCGCGGCGACTGGCCTTCGGCGGCCGAGTACTTCGCGATCTGATGCATTTGGGTAACCGGGACGAGCATCCGATCGCTTCCGGCATAGCGCAGATCGAGATAGTCTTGTGTCGCGCCGAGAATCGTTTCGGCGCGCAAGCCCAGATATTGCCCGATGCCGTGCACCGCGTGCACGACGTAGTCTCCAACGCGCAGATCGGCCAGCGTGACCGGTACGCCTTCCTTGACCGCGCGCATCTTGACCCGCTTGGGAGGCGCACCGAGAATTTCACGATCCCCGAGCACGCGAACGCGCAGGCTTGGAATCCAAAAGCCTGCCTCGATCGAGCCGTGATCGACCAAGACGCCGCCGCGCGCCTGCGGGCCGGTATCGATTCCTGCTGCGCGCAAAATGTCGCTGATGCGCGAGACGCCCGCACTGACGATGAAGACGTGCTCGCCGGCGCCGATCCACTCGCGCATCGCTTCGGTAAAGAGGGCAATCTGACGGTTGAAATGCTCGACCGGGCGGCATTCGAGCACGAACGATTCGATTGTGTCGGGCACCCACGTGGGCGCGCGATCTCCAAGCTCGATCGAGCCGGGGAAGAGCAACGTCGCGTGCTCCGCGACCCGCTCGCCGATCTCGGTTAAACCGACCGGCATGGAGGTGAGCTCGACGCTCAACGCTTCGTCGGGCTCTTCTCCGGCGAACAGCGTGTGCCGCTCGCGGGCGCGTTCTTCGTCGAGTGCGGCGACGATCGCGGCGATCGTCGCGGGTTCCTCGAGTACGACGGTTGCGTCGCGGGGAAGATACTCGAAGATCGTCGTCCGTTCGTCGCGAGACTCGTCCCAAGGCGTTACCGCGAGGCGATCGATCGGCGTGTCGCTGCGTTGGGATTCGATGGCAAAGGTTCGCATCGACTCGATTGCGTCGCCGAAAAACTCGATGCGCACCGGCGCGTCGGCCGTCGCCGCGAAGAGATCGATGATGCCGCCGCGTACCGCGTACTCGCCGACCGCGCTCACGACGTCGCAGCGCGCGTAGCCGAGGTCGAAGAGCCGCCGCTGCAGCGCGTCCCAACCCGGCTCGTCGTTGGTTTGCAGAACGAAGCGGAGCTCGTCGAAGCGCCGGCGGGGCGTGAAATGCTGGCGCAGGGCAGCGATCGGCGCCAGCACCAACCGCGGTTTGCCGTCCGCCAAATCCGCAAGCAGTGTCATCCGTGCGCTCTGCTCGGAGGGATTTTCGATTGCCCCGATCGCCTCTTCGCGCGAACGAAGCAGTGCGACGCGTTCGGTGTCGGACTCGAGGTAGTAGAGCAGATCGGCGAAACTGCGCTCGGCTGCGTCGGGAGTCGGCACGACGACGAGCTGCGTGCCGCCCAGCTCTTTGTGCAGTGCCGCGATCAGCGCGGGCCGCGCCGCGGCGATCGTCTCGTGTAAGGAATACCCGCCGGGTTTGTGTCCGTCTAAGCGGCGTAGGGCGGCGAGACGCTCGACCAGGCTGGCCCAAGCGCGGCTCGACGCGGGCAAAGAGCGGAGGAGGTCACGCCGGGTGAGTTGCGGTTCGATCGTGTGCGCGGTCATGCGGGTCGATCATTATACCAGGGCCTCCAAGCGACGAGCGCAAGCAATGGAAGCGAGGCCAGCATCCCGAGAGCAGCGGCGACCGGCGCGCTCGGCGTGCCGATTGCGTCGGGCGCGTAGCGCAGCAGCGCGCAGAACGAGAGCAGGGTGGCGACCCGGCCGGCCCGCGTCTGCGGTGCGATCGCGGCGAGCGCCAGGAGCCAGAGCCCATACCAGGGATACGGGTTCGGGATCATCACCCAAACGGCGAGCCCCAGCCAGATCCATGCCTCGTCCGAGGCGGCACGGAGCAGCGTTATCGCGCGTGCGCCCAGCAGCAGGCAGGCGACGGCGGCCGCCGCCCACGCCGCAATCGGGGAGAGCGGTGCAAAAACCGCTTGCAGCGATGCCTGCGGTGCGTAGTGCCCGTGCGGCGCGAGGTGGGTTGCCGCTCCCACGATCAGTGGAAGCGAGAGCGTCACGGCGGCGAAGGCCCCGATCGCCGCGCCGATTCGGGCGCGGCGGTCGCACAGCCCCAGCGCCGCAGCGGCAACGATCCCCGGCGGCTTTACCAAGGCCGAGAGCGCGACGACGGCCGCCCCCAGGGCGGCCCGGCGACTGCGTACCAGCACGAATCCGAAGAGTACCCAGGCCAAAGCGATCGCGTCGTTGTGACCCTCCGCTGCGCACCATATCGCAACGGGATTGAGCCCGATCGTCGCCGCTGCCCGCAGACGCATCGCGCGATTTCCTTCATATGCGGCGTAGGCCAGCGGAATGCAGGCGAGCAGCGCGAGCGAGGCAACTGCGCGCAATGCCTGCAGCTGGGCGAGCATCCCGAACGGCGCGAAGAGCCGGATGATTGCCTCGGCGAGCGCAACGAACGCCGGTCCGTAGAGACAGATCGGCACCGTCGTTCCCCACTGAAGATCGGCCGCCCGTACGAGCGCGTCGAACGCGTAGGGAGCTGCCGAGACGTAGGGGTTTGCACCGAGGCGTGCGATCTCGCCGTAGGCGGCATATGCGTAGACGTCACTCGAGAACAGCACGGGAGCGCCCCACGCGGTTGCCAGCGCCACCGCGCAGGCGAATGCGAGGCGCGTAGGCGAGAGCAGGTTGGCGCGGCGTACGACGCGCCAATAGAAGAAGCCGATCAGTGCGACGGCGATAAAGAGTACCGCGAGAACGACGGCACCGCGCACGCCCCAGTTCGTTGCGACCAGGAGCGGCGCTTGCGCTCCGGTCACGCGCTACGGCGAGCGGCGGCGGCGATCCCGAGAAGCAGAAACCACGGCGCACCGACCTTCGGGTAGAAGACGAAGTCGTCGACGACCTGATGAAGCGCGAGTGCGACGCTTGCCGCGACCGCGGCGAGCACCCACGGCGGCTGGGCGCGCAGGCCGGCAACAAACGGCCGGCGCGCAAATGCGCCGATCGCCGCCGCGATGAGCGCCAGGGTCGCGCCGAACAGCACGATGCCGCCTTCTGCAAGCGACTGCAGGTACCAGCTGTTGGCGTGCGTGCGCACGCCGTAGACGCCGAATTTGGGGAGGTCGAGCTCGAAGTTCCCGGCACCGACCCCCAGCAGCGGGCGCGCGAGAAACATTCGCCAAGCGGCGCGCCACAACTCGCCCCGGTTGCCGACGCCCCCGGCATAGGCACTGGGCGCGAGCGAGATGCGCAAGACGCCCGGGGTGTGCGCGTAGATCGCCCACCACGCGCAGCCGATAAGGCCCGCAACGGCTCCGAACAGCGCCGGGCGCAACGCCGGCCATGCGCGGCGGCCGCCCCAGAGCACGACCAGCACGAACACGATTGCCAGCGTGAGGATCCCAGCGCGCGAGAAGGTCAGGAGGTCGGTGCAGGTGAGCAGCCCCAGGGCGAGCGCCGTTAACGGGGCCGGCCGAACGACTGCCCACGCGCCCAGAAGCGCCGCGGCGATCGCGCAGTACGCGGCAAGCTGGTTTGGGCCCTCGAGCACCCCGGCGATCCGCGGAACGATTGCCGAACCGATGTACAGACCCGACGGTGCACCGGCGAGCTCTTGCGCGAGCGCCGAGATGCAGACCGCAATCGCCGCGAGGGCCGCACAGGTGAGCAAAGCTCCGTCGTCGTCGTCGAGGCGGTAGCAGCAGAATGCCGCTGCGAAGATTGCCGCGTATTGCGCCCATTTCAGCGTCTCTCGAAGAACCGGTCCGAGGTGCGCCGCGCCGGCAGCGCTGAGCGCGGTGGCCGTGAGGTAGACCAGCAGCGCCGCGAAGATTGGTGCGGCCGGCGGGCGGCGCAGCCCCCGCCAGACGGCGGGATACGCCGTCAAGGCGAGCAGTACGCCGAGTAAGACGCACTTCGGAAGGCCGATCGTCGTCGCGAACACGTCCCGCGAAAAATCGAAAGGGGTAGCGATCAGCAGAGCGCCGAGTCCGAACGCCGGACGCCGGAGCGTTAGCGCAGCGGCGGCGATAAAGGCAGCAGCGAGGAGAACGGCGGAGAACGGATCCAGGTAGGCCGGAACGGCGACGTGGTCGATGACCGGGCGATAGGTCAAGATCGTTCGATATCGCTGATCAAATAAAGCGGCCGGCCTTTTACTTCATCGTAGACGCGTCCGAGATACTCGCCCAAAATGCCGAGGCTCATCAGCTGGACCCCTCCTAAGAAGGTCACGGCAACGATCGTCGACGCCCAGCCGGGGGTATAGAACGCCGGCGACAAGCGCAGCGTCTTCATGACGATCACGACGACGGCATAAATGAAGGCGACGACGCTGACCGTGAAGCCGAAGTACGAGGCGAAGCGCAGCGGCGCATCGGAGAACGAGGTGATTCCGTCCATCGCGAAACGGAGCATCTTCGTCAGCGGGTACTTCGTCGTTCCGGAATGGCGTTCGTCGCGATCGTACTCGAGCGCGACTTGGTTGAAGCCGACCCAACTGACCATGCCGCGGAGAAAGCGATGCCGCTCGGGGAGCTTGCGCACCGCTTCGACGGTTCGCCGGCTCATCAAGCGAAAGTCGCCGGTGTCCATCGGGATCGAAACCTTCGTCAGACGCTTGATGATACGGTAGAACGCCCGCGCGGTCAGCAGCTTGAACGTGCTCTCGCCTTTTCGCGACCGGCGAACCGCATAGACGACGTCGTATCCCTCGCGCCACTTCCGCAGAAAATCGGCGATCAGCTCGGGCGGATCTTGCAGGTCCCCATCCATGAGGATCACCGCGTCTCCGGCCGCGATCTCGATTCCGGCCGTGGCCGCGAGCTGATGGCCGAAGTTCCGAGAGAGGTTTACCAGTACGATTCGGCCACGCCGCTGCATCTCGGAACGGATCGCCGCCAAGGTGGCATCGCTGCTCCCGTCGTTGACGAGTACGATCTCGTACTCGTAGTCGCCGCGGACTCGATCGATCGCCGACGAGAGGCGACCGAGGAGCGGCCCGACGTTTGCCGCTTCGTTATAGAGGGGAACTACCACGCTGAATGTGGGGCGCACCGAATCGGGCATCTCCTCGACGTTTCAACATCTGAGCCTTGCCGGCTTGCTAAGGAACGCCCGGAGAGTCACAGAAGAACTAAGTGATGCATAGCGTCCGCTCGGCCGTTTACATCGGCTTGGTCTTGCTCTGCCTGCAGTCTTGCAGCAGTCCGCCGCATCCGCAGAGCTCTCCCTCGCCCGCTGTCCGCTCGCAGCCGCTGCGGCTACCCGCCGCCTCCCCGGCTCCGCCGCGGTCTTCGGCAGCGCCCGGCCGAGCCGCAAAGAGTTCGCCCGAGCCCTCGCAGACGGTCGCCTCGCCTCCAGCCTCCGCCGCACCCGGGCCGACCGCCGCGCCGAGCGGTGCGCCTGCGGCGAAGCCCATTTTGAAGGTTCCCCTGCTGCCGCCCAATGCCGCGCCGCAGATCATCTCGGTCGATGTCAGCGAAACGACGGTGCGCTCAGGCGACCACGTTTGGGGGAAAGTCGTGACGACGTCCAACGTCGCGAGCGTCGAAGCGAGAATCGGTAATTACGCGATGAGCTTGAACAAGGTAGGCGTCGGGCGCTTCGCGCTCGTCTACACCGTCGCTCCGCTGCCGTGGTTCGTGCATGGAACGTTTGCGATGCGAGTGATCGCCAAGAACACGCGCGGCGATACCGTCGAGCGAACGATCCCATTATCGGTGCGATAGCGCGGCCGGCCGCCGCACCTCCATAAGAACAGATTATTTTCACGTTAACGTCAATAGCGAAAAACCGCCATTCATTGCGGCGGGATTTTGGTTACAACGACAGTAAGTCGTTTGCGTCCCATTTCGTACAAGGAGACGTTGGTGCGTCGTCTTTCGAGGTCCTCGAAGCCGCTGGCCGTTATAGTAGTAGCTCTCTTTCTTGCGGCCTGCCGCGGGCGGCAGCATGGGCCCTCGCCGTCGCAGCTTTCTCCCGCGCAGCCCCCGCGAAAGTTCGCGCCGATCGAAGCTTCCTACGGCGCGACGTGTTTCGAAAACGAGCCGCACGATACACGTACCCCCGACTCGGATTAACCGAACCTACACCGCTATCTTCCTCCGGTTAATTCGCTGCGTTAGTTAAAACACCGTCGCCAACAATTGCTAGACGCTAGTGCAGGAAGAGATACATGGAAAACAAAGAGCGCCGCGACGGCCCGACAAGTGCGTTCGGCCGCCTTACCGTAGTCGAACCCGTGGCGCTGCGACCGGCTTGCGAGCCGCGCCGGATCGCGATCGTCGGCACCGGCTACGTCGGCCTGGTGACCGGTACGTGTTTGGCCGAGCTCGGAAACTCCGTCGTCTGCCTCGACAACGACCCGCAGCGAATCGCGACGCTGCGCCGCGGCGAGGTGCCGTTCTACGAGCCGGGCCTGCTCGAGATGATCCTCGAGAACGACCGGGCGGGGCGCCTCTCGTTCTCCGACGACACCGGGGCGGGAGTGCGCGACTCCAACATCGTCTTCATCGCGGTCGGAACGCCGATGCTCAGCGACGGCAACTCCGATCTCTGCGCGATCCGCGACGTCGCGGCAACGATCGGCCGCGAACTCAACGGACCGAAAATCGTCGTCGTAAAGTCGACGGTCCCCGTGGGAACGTGCGAGCTGGTCGCGGCGATCATCGCCGAGAACTCGCGAACCACGCATCGGGTCGACGTGGTGAGCAATCCTGAATTTCTGCGGGAAGGCTCGGCGATCGGCGATTTCATGCACCCCGACCGCGTCGTTTTCGGCACGAGCGACCCGCAGGCGCAAGCCGTGATGCGCGCCCTTTACGCACCGCTGGATGCGCCGATCTTCGCGACCGCCGTGCGGGCGAGCGAAATGGTCAAGTACGCAGCCAACGCCTTTCTAGCGACCAAGATCTCCTTCATGAACGAGATCGCAAACATTTGCGATCTCGTGAATGTCGACGTGCGGGCAGTCGGCTGCGGAATCGGATTGGATCGGCGCATCGGAACCCAGTTCATGAGCCCGGGGATCGGGTACGGCGGCTCTTGCTTTCCCAAAGACGTTCGCGCGCTCGAGCGAACCGCTCACAGTTTCGGCTACTCGGCGACGCTCTTGCGCTCCGTCGAGGCCGTCAACCGAACCCAAGTCTGGAGAACGCTGGCGGCAATTGAAGGCGCGCTGGGCGACTCGATCGCGGGCAAGACGGTCTGCGTGCTCGGGCTGGCGTTCAAGCCGAACACCTCCGATATCCGCGAATCGCCCGCGCTGCGGCTGATCGATCTCTTTCTCGGCCTGGGCGCGCGAATCACGGCCCACGACCCGATCGCGCTCGATAGCGCGCGGGCACGGCTCGGCTCCGAAGTGCGCTACTGCTCGGAAATCTACGAAGCCGTCAAAGGCGCCGACGTACTCGTTCTGGCGACGGAGTGGCGCGAATACGAAGCGATCGACTTTGGAATCGTGCGAACGCTGATGCGCGGCGACATCGTCTTCGACGGGCGGCACTTCTTCGATCCGGAGGCTGTAGCCCTCGAAGGGCTGTGGTACGTCGGCGTCGGCAACGCACAAACGCCCGCGCGTGCCGCGTACCTCGAAGCCTTCGCCGAGTAGTCCCGCTTGTACGCCGTCGCCTTCCACGTTCTCGACGCAGTCTTAGTTGCGGTCTTCATAGCGACGCAAGTCCTCTACACGTTCACACTGTTGGTCGATTTCTACTTTTTCGCCCATCGCGTCGATTGGGTAGACATGAACGAACCGCTCGACGAGCCGCACGAGGATTGGCCCTACATCGTGCTCCTGTATCCGGTCCTGCACGAGCTGGAAGCGACGATGCGCACGACCTTTCTGGCGCTCGCAAAGATCGACTATCCGCCGCAGCGGCGCCGGGTCGTGGCGATTCCCAACAGCCACGACACCGAGACGCTCGCATCGCTGAAGCGCCTGGCGACCGAGTTCGACTTCTTGGAGATCCTCAAGGTGCCGCCGACGACCGATCCTTCGTGGCAGATCGTTTGGGACTCGTGGGACTCCAATCCGAAAGCCTATTGGTGGCACGCCGGAAAGCGCGCCGGCGTCAAAGACTTGCCGCCGAAGAAGACCCGTCAACTCATCTACGCGCTCTATCACATCTCCGGCGTGCTGCGGCACGAGCGCAATCTCGTCATCAACTACATCGATGCCGACAGCTGCCCGCCCGTCGACCATTTCAAAGGCGCGGCGATCGGCCTGCGGCGGTACGACGTTCTCCAAGCGCTCAACGTCGTCGGCAACCTCAACGCGACGATGGCCACTTCCTGGCACGCTTTCGATCATATGGCCTGGGACGGCTACAAGTATCCGCACGTTTCGGCCGGCGGCCGCCATCCGTACTGGGTGCTTGGTAAAGGGCTCTTTTATCGCGCTGCGGATCTGGTGGAACTCGGCGGATTTCACCCCTGGATCACGATCGAGGATCCTGAGATCGGCCTGCGCTACTGGGCGAACGGGAAGCGGCTCGGCATTCTCGAGAGTTCGCTGATCGAAGAAGTGCCGCGGACCTGGGCGCAGGGAATCACCCAGCGAAAACGCTGGGTCTGCGGCTTCTTTCAAACGCTGGGCGAACCGCTGCAGCATCTCGGCCTGAGCCCGCTGGACCGCCTGCGGTGCTGGATGCTCTTCTATCCCTGCTTATCGCTGTTGATCAACTTGGTCGGCTTACCGATCGGCATCTGGGCCGCGGCGATGTACCTCGCGCACACGCACCTCGTTCCGGTATGGACCTTCTGGTTTGCCGTCGTGAACTTGAGCCTGTTCGCGATCGTCATGGCGCTGCTCTACGCGAACACCTGGAAGCGCACGTCGCTGGTCTGCCGCCGCTGGATCGATCGCGTGTGGTACATGATTCGTATCAATCCGATCTCGGCGATGATCTGGTGGCTGCTCTGGACGATCCCGCTGCTCATCGGGCTGCGTATGTATCTACGCGACGAGGGGCTGGCGTGGCAGCGCACCGAGAAAATCGATGCCAACAAACAGCTCATACGCCACAAACTGCGCGGGCAGCGTACCGCAATCGCTAACCAGCAAAAGGAGCCTTAACTTGAGCAAACGCGTGCTCGTCACCGGGGGCGCCGGTTTTATCGGCTCGCACGTCGTCGATCGTCTGTTGGCAAACGGGCACGAAGTCGTCGTGCTCGACAGCCTCCTTCCTCAAGTGCATGCCGACCACGAACGAGACGAAGACGGCTGGCCGCTCTACCTCGATCGCGGCGCGAGACGCGTCAAAGGGGGCATCCTCGACGACGGCCTGTTCGAAGAGAGCCTCGAGGGGATCACCGATCTCGTGCACTTGGCGGCGTCGGTCGGCGTCGGACAAAGCATGACCAACATCGTCGAGTACTCCCGCAACAACGTCATGACGGCGGCCGTGATCCTCGAAGCCTTGTCGCGCGCGCCGCACTGCGTCGAGCGCATCGTCGTCGCGTCGTCGATGTCGATCTATGGAGAGGGCGCGTATCGCTTGCCTTCGACCGGCGCCGTGGTCGCGCCGCCGCTGCGGGATTACCAGCAGCTTTCGCAACGGCGGTGGGAGCTTTCGATCGCCGGTGAAGAACTGACGCCGATCGCAACCACCGAGGAGAAGCCGCTCTCCCCGGCGTCGATCTACGCGATCAACAAGCGCGACCACGAGGAGATGTTCATCGCCGTCGGCCGTGCCCTTCAGATTCCTACGATCGCACTGCGCTTGTTCAATGCGTACGGCTCGCGCCAGGCGTTGAGCAATCCCTACACGGGGGTCGCGGCGATCTTCATTTCGCGCCTGCTCAACGATCAAGCGCCGCTCGTCTTCGAGGACGGCGGCCAGCAGCGCGACTTCGTGCACGTCGGCGACGTCGCCGATGCGTTCTCGACGGTGTTGGAGAGCGATCGCGCGGTCTGGGACGCGTACAACGTCGGCAGCGGCTCCCCGATTACGATCGCGGCGATGGCGGCTATGCTTTCGCGGCTGCTGGGCAAAGCGGTCGAACCGGAGTTCCTCGGACGCTACCGCATCGGCGATATCCGGCACTGCTTCCCCGACGTCTCGAAAATCGAGAAGGCCTTCGGCTTTCGCCCGAAACGTACGCTCGACGACGGCATGCAAGAGCTGGTCGCTTGGGTTTCGGAGGCAAAGCGGCCCGTCGATCGCAGCCAAACCAGTCTCGGCGAGCTCGACCGGCAGAAGCTGCTGGTTTGAATGAAAGTTCCCTCTCTAGTCGGGCGTGCGTCTCTGGCGTTCGTCTTGGCGGCGCTTCCTGCCGCTGCCCTAGCGGCCGATAACGTCGAAGTCTTTACCGGCGGCCAAGCGGCCTTTTCAAACTATATCTTCATGGGCGCGACGGTGGCGATGCCCGGATCGCACATCGGCGACGGCGTCGCAGTGCGAGTGTACTTAGACAACGGCGGATACAACTACAACGGCGGCACGCTCGGCCCGGTTAGGGCGAACTTTACCGGCGCGGAACTAGACGGCGTCTACGAGTTCTCTCGTAAGAACTTCTGGAGTAATTTTGCCCTCGGGGTCAACGACACGTACACCGGCCTCAATCCGTACGATCCCAGCAACATCCTGCGCGGGCAGCAGGCGGAGCTGCGAGCGACCCTGGACGGCGGGATCGTCGGCGGTCCGTGGCGCTCCGACTGGTTGGGTTACTACGGTACGCGCGTGCAGGATTATCAATGGAACGTCGACGTGACGCACGCCGTCACGCCGAAGTGGCGTCTTGGCGGCGAGGCGTACGAAGAGGGGAATCCGACCTACACGCTCCGGCAGCTGGGGGCGTTCGCCGGTTTGCAATTCAACGGGACATCCGAACTGCAGCTCTCCGCGGGTGAGGGCTGGGAGTCGAGCTTCGCGCCGCGTGCCTTTTTACGCGCCTCGTTTTATCAGCGCTTCTGAGTTCTCGGCCGGCTGGTACGGAACGCGTCGAGGATCGCAAAATACATCGGTTTGGGCTGCATCGAGGAGTCGAAGGGAAGCCCGCGATTGAGTCCGGGACCGTTCCCGGCGCTCCAGGCGCCGGGAAAACGGGCGAGATCCTGTGGGGTGACGTCGAGCCACGAGTAGAGGTCTGAGAGGCCCCACGTCGTGACGCCGGTGACGGCGTTTTGGGCGAGCACGACCTCGAGGTAGCGCCGGACCTCATCGGCGACGAGCCGATCGCGCTGTGCCATCGTCGCCGTGTAGTCGGATTCTTTCACGTCGAGCTCCGTAATGACGATCGCCAGGCCCAGGTTGGCGACGTCGCGGAGAAACCCGCGGACCGCCGCTGCGTCGATCCGCCCCTTATTCAAATCGAGGTGCGCTTGAACGCCCAGCGCGTCGAGCGGGGCGCCGGCGCGGCGCAGCCGCTCGAGCAGCTTGAGCAGCAGGTAGCGCCGGTCGCGCTCGTCGGGCAAATCGTACTCGAGGCCGAAGTCATTGATCATCAGCTGGGCGCGCGGCGCGAAAGTGCGCGCCGTCGCGAGCGCGTGGGCGATGTAGCCGGCGCCGAAGACTTCTAGAAAGACGTTTCGGCGAAGGCCGTCGGAGCGGTAGCCGGGATCGAGCGGCTCGTTGACGACTTCCCACTGATCGATGACGTCGCCGTAGCGTGGGATGATCGAACCGAAATAGCGCGAGATCAGCGACCAGTCCCGCTGCTGGCGCAGCATGGCGATCGCCCATTGCGGCGTCCCGAGGTGCCAGAGAAGGGTGTGGCCGCGAACCTTTTTTCCGTTGCGGGCCGCGAAGCTCGCGAGCCGGTCGACGGTACCGAAAGAGAGGCCGCCGTAGGTGGGCTCGACGCGATTCCAGTTCATTTCGAACTCGGGAACGACGTAGGTGCATTCCCGCACAACGGCGTCGCGATACGGCTCGTTAGCGTCGATTTGATCGATCCGCACCGCCGATCCGAAAAACCGATTTCCGGCAGCTGCCGCTGCCGCAAGGCTCTGCGCTGCCGCGGGACTGCTCCTGGCGCGCAGCACGGCCGCCGGCGCCGCGAGCGCGGCGGCAATGGCGTTTCTTCGAGTGATCAAATCGTCAGCGAACGCTCATCGCAACGGCGGTCGTTGCCGCGACGCCGGCGGTGTTGCGGGCGATGATCTGCAGCGCGAAATCGTGCGGCGCGTAAAACGGCAGGTGCGGTACCGTAAAGCTCCATTCGAAGTGTCCGACGTCGGTCTTCGTCGAGTTCAGGCTATAGCCGCCGACACGCAGTTCGACGCTGGCGACGTTCGATGAGGTCAGGACCGTGCCGCTAACGACGTCCCCCGCGAGCGGCGTGGTCGAGCTCACGGAGACCCAAAGAATCTGCGGCGGCGCGTCCGGCGCCAGCATCAGAATCGTGGGCGTCGGCACGGGCGACGGCACCGCCGCGGGTGACGGCGACGGCGAGGTGACGCTTTGCGCCGATGCGACGGCAACGAGCGAGCACCATACGAAGAGCGCCGCGGCGATTCTCACGAGTTCGATGTTTCAACGTCGTGCCCGCGCGGGCTTCCTTAAGGAATGCACGTTTCACGACAAGAAGTGAGATTCGATGCATAGCGTCCGCTCGGCCGTTTCTAAAATTTGGCCCTCGCCGGCGCTTTGGGACGCGCTGGTTGCTGCCCTCTTCGTCGCCTTGGCTGCGACGCTCTGCGCGATCGTCTGCTGGCGTTACGCCATCTTCCGCAACGGCGTCGATCTGGGCATCTTCACCCAAGTTATCGCCGGCATCGGGAGCGGTTTTTCGAGCACTCCGGAGGGCGGCGTAAACCACCTGCTCGTGCACTGGTCTCCAATAATCGCGCTCGCCTGGCCAATCGTCCGCGCGTTTGGGCCGCTTGGGCTCGAGTGCTTTGCGGCGATCCTCGTTGCCGCGATTCTGTTCCCGATTTGGGGCTTAGCGCGGGCCCGGTTCACGGCCCCCATCGCATTCGCGCTCGTCGTCGTCGCGGCGATCTACCCCATCCTCTGGGCAAACGGCGTCGGAGATTTTCACGAGATGGCCTTCGTGCCGCTGCTCTCCGCCACGTTCGTCTTCGCGTTAGACCGCCGGCGCCCGGCGCTGACTCTCGTTGCCGCGCTGCTTCTGCTCTGCACGAAGGAGGATCAGTTCGTCGTCTTGGCCGTGAACGGGCTGCTCTTTGCGGCAACGGCACGCGGCGATGCAATCGGCCGCCGAACCGGGCTGCTGGTCTGCGGTATGGCGATTGCGATGTCGTTGACGTATTTTGGACCGGTCCGCCACGCGCTGGGCGCGCAGGTTCCGTACCTGTCGCTGCGGTTCTTCGACTGGCACGAAGCGGGAACGGCAACGGCCGGGCTCTCCGCCGCCGTGACGGCGCGCGTATGGTACGCGATCGTCGTCCTTGCGCCGCTCGCGTTTCTGCCGTGCGTCTCGCGCTACGGCCTCTTCTTGATTCCCGGTTTTGTCGAGGTGCTTGCGTCGCATCGCCCGATCACGCTGATGCCGGGCGCCCATTACAGCGCGCTGCTGACGGGTTACGCTCTCGCGGCGTTCGTCGACGGCGCGGGGCGCTTGGCGCCCCGCTGGCCGCGGCTCGTGGAGGGATTGATTCCGGCCGCGGCCGCAGCGGGGATTGCGATCGGGATCTTCGCGAGTCCGATGGAGTACTGGTACTACCTCTATCGTCGGCCCAACGCGCACGACGCGCTGCTCGCCGATACGCTTGCGCATCTCCCGCCGCTGGCGCAGGTTGGCGCCCAGGACGAACTCTTTGCCCACCTCGGGCTCGATCCGAACGCTTCGATCGGCTTTGCCGGCCAAAAGTGGTTCGTTTACGACCAAACTCACTACTCGGTACGCTGGCGCGACGTCGACGAGCCCGCGGTGCGCGCCGCGCTCGCGCGGCGCGATTACCGCATCGTGAGCGAACGCGACGGAATCGTCGTTCTACGAAAGCGCGACTAGCGCGGCGGCCTGCCCGGCGGCGGCTGCGGCGGCGGCAGCCGTTGCGGAAGGTTCGGGAACGGGGCGGGATTGTAGGGCGTCGGCATGATCTGCGGCTGAACTTGGTTCAGCCCGCCGGGCGAGGCGTCTTGCCACGCGTATACGATGTCGCGGATGACGCGCACGTCGGCATCGGTAACCAAAAGATCGCGAGGCGTGCGCGCCAGGCCGTTCTGAGCGACTTCCTGCGTCTGCAGCGAGCCGCGGTTGTAGAGGTAACGCAGTGCCGTTCCGGAGTTGAAGCGGCGCGTGATCTGGTAGTGCAACGCGTCGACGCGATCCATCGGAATCGCCTGCGCGTTCCAGCCGCTTTGGTCGGTCGCGATGTAAAGCGAAGACGTGAAGGGCGTGTAGGGTGGAACCTGCACGATAAAGGTGACGAGCACGGGGCGCCCCGAGAAGTGACGCTGATCCGGCGCTTCCGGCCGGCCCGGCGGCGGCGTTGCGACCGCTTGAAGCAGGTCGGGATTGGGTGCCGGCGACGAGAGCGCGACAGCAAAGCGCGAGACGTCGGTGAAGCTCCCTTGCGGGGGAAGCGGATCGCGTGAGAGGTCGAGTTCGGTAACCGTGCCGGTCGAGTCGAACGTGGCGCGAGCCCAGAGCCGCGGCGCGGGTGCGAGCGCCGTCGTGCCGCCAGTTTTTGCGTCGCGAATCACGACGCCGTGAGCGACGCGAAAGCCGTCGCCGGTCGTAAAGAAAACGTATCCGTCTTGGTAGGCGAGCAGCTGGCCGCTCACGACGATCGTGGAGGCTCCGGCCGCGACCGCCAGGATCGCTAGCGATAGAATCGCGAGGGTGGAGAGCGCGCGCCTCATATCGGCAGCACCTGAATGACGAAGCTCGGCTGCCAAAACGTCGTCCGGTACGGATTGCCGTACCAGTAGAACGTCCGTGAGAGGTCGAGCAGTGCGTGTGAAAGGATTTTGAAGCGCACTTCGCCGGTCGCGTCGTACGGCGCCTGGCCGAGATAGGACGTGTAGAGCGGCTGGCCGATGATGTTATTGGGAGGTAAGCCAAAGACCCCGGGGACGGGTACCGGAAAGTCGGTGTGGTGGCGCAGCAGGAGCGAGAAATTGAATTCGGGAGTCGGTGCGTCGTTGATGCCCAGGCTCGTCGTGCGCTGCGTCGAGACGCCGCGAAATGACGTGAAGCTCAGGGGACAGAACGCCGAGTCGACCGGGTGGCACGGCGCGTAGCCGCCGTTGATGTAGTAATCCCCGGTATTGAGGATCTGGTATCCCGCGTAGGTATTGAGCGAGCGCGAGAACTGGCGGCTGATCGAGAAACTTTCCGACGACGTGTTGATCCAGTGGGGCAGCGAGTTCCACTGGTATTGCTTGTTGAAGCTGGCGTTGAAGTAGTAGGTTTGATACGTGCTCGCGTCGGGATTGAGCTTGATCGACGGCGTGTAAAGATTGAAACCGAGAACGGTATTCCAGATCGTCGTGTAGACCGGACAGAAGTACGTCAGTTGCTTAGCGCCGTGCTGATCCGGGCACGGCGCGCCATACGCTTGCAGCCCAGGTGTCGGTATCGGCGCTTGCCCCGAGCCTGGGAGGCCCTGCAAATATTGATTTCCGCCGACCGTATCGTGGTTGAAGCCGTACCCTTCGTAGATCTGCTCGTAGAGCGGCAGATTCGCGATCCGGTTCTGGAAGCTCGTTGCGGTGAGCTGAACCTGCGACGGATGGTCGAGGCTACCGCCGAGCTTGGCCCCGTTTTCGATGCCGCCCGGTCCGAGAAGACTGTAGTTGGTGAGCTGCGAGGACGCCGTCACGTACGAATGTGGAAGGGCATACGTCGCATTGATAAAGGTCGTCTGCTGCGCCGCTTGCGGCGCGCTCAGGTAGTTCTGCTGCGCGTAGTACTGCGTGAAACTTTGAATCTGGAAGCGCGAGCCCAGCTTTTCGTAGAGCGCGAGATTCCACCACTTCTCCGCTCGGGTCGCGGGATTGACCGAGAGGATCGCGTATTCGTGCTCGCCCACGAAATGCTGCTCGACCGAAAGGTACGTCTTATACGTCGGATCGTAGCGCAGATGCAGTGCCGTCAGAGAGTTCGGGCTTCCCGCCATATTCCAGGTCAAATCGACGCTCGCACCAGAAAGCGTGTTCTGCGCAAAGTATTGGTTCGACGCGAAATTGACGACGTAGGTGCCCAGCGGTATCCCGGCGTTGAGGAAATAGGTGTGCGCGTTGATGAAGCGCACGTAGGTCTTGGTGCCGATGACGGCGCCGGTTCCCGTGATGCTGGGGTGCTCGCTCACCGAGGGAAAATAGAAGGCGTCCCCGGGCATTTCGCGCCCTTTCGCCGGATGCACGAGGTCGCCGTCGAGGAAGGTCCAGCGATCGGGTTCGCTCGTTACCGGAACGAAATAGATCCGCCGAAAGTCGAGAAAGTCCGCGATCGCGGCGCCCTTCACCGTTCCCGTCGCGTCGTGTAACGTCACGTGGCCCGCGACCATGAACCGATTGAGCTTGAGGTCCATCGAAAAGGCATCGCCGGTTACGGTGAAGCCGTCGCTGGTGCGCAGACGGACGTTTCCGTCACCCTCGATCAAGAAGCGGTTGTAGTAAAAGTCGAGCCGCTTAGCATTCAAGTACAGGATCGTGCTGGGAGGCTGCGGGCTTGGGGTTGGCGCGGGCGCTGCAGCGAGCGCGGCTGCAGACGCAGCCAGAAATACCAGCGTTGTGAGCGCCGTCGAGAGCGCGATACGTGCCACGTTGGCCACGCTTTCTTCCCTGAGCGAAGTCCCGCCTTGCGATGGGCGGCCGGTACCACGCAAAGGACCCTAGCCCCCGGCACCTTGCGACACACTCGTTACCCCGATACGCAGAAGGCGTGTCTTTGCGCGGGACGAAAAGCGGCGCAACGGTAATGCGCGTGGTTGCGATCGTAATTGATTCGGGGGGAGTCGGTGCACTTGCCGACGCCGATGCGTACGGCGACGCACCCGGTGCCGACACGATCGGCAACGTCGCGCGTCGTCTAGGCTCGTTGGCGCTGCCGAATCTCGAGCGCCTCGGGCTTGGGTTGCTAACTGGAATTCGTGGCGTCGCGCCGGTCGCGGCCCCGGAGGCGATCGTCGCGCGGCTGCGAGAACGCAGCCGCGGCAAAGACACGATTACGGGGCATTGGGAGATGATGGGCGTCGTTACGGAAGTCCCCTTCCCGACCTATCCCCGCGGCTTTCCGCCGGAGGTAGTCGAGCAGTTTACGAAGATAACGGGCAAGCCGCCGCTCGGAAATGTCCCGGCCTCCGGTACCGAGATCATCGAAGAGCTCGGGGCGGCGCACATGAACAGCGGGCGCCCTATCCTCTATACCTCGGCCGACTCGGTCTTCCAGATTGCGGCGCACGAGGAGATTGTGCCCCTGGAGCGGCTCTATGAATGGAGCGCCCGAGCCCGCGAGATGCTCCGGCCCCCGCACAACGTCAACCGGGTCATCGCCCGCCCCTTCCTGGGCCGACCGGGGGCTTTTTGGCGGACGCCGAATCGCCGGGACTATGCAATCGAGCCGCCCCCCAACCTGCTGGACGAACTCAGGGCGGGGGATATTGAGGTGCATGCAGTAGGAAAGATTTCGGACATCTACTGTGGAC
>DASXFZ010000042.1 GCA_036489315.1 Candidatus Cybelea sp. | reverse complement strand
GGTCCAGGGCGGCTACGTCTTCCACGCAGACTTCGAGCCGAGGCCATAACGCGTTACGGGGCCGCGGGAGGCTCCCATAGTTCGAGACGATTGCCTTCCGGATCCACGACCCATCCGAAGCGGCCGTAATCGTGATTATCGGTCTTTTCTAAAACCGTAACGCCCTCCGCGCGCAGCTTGGCGAGCAGCTCGTCGAGGCCCTCGACCCGGAAGTTGATCATCACCGGCTGCGCTCGGTCCCAGTAATCGTCGTCCGCACCGAAGAGGCTCCATATAGTTACTGCATCGGGATCGGGATCCGCGGACCAGCGAAACATCGCGCCGACACCGGGCTGATCGACGATCCCGAGGTGCTCTGCATACCAGCGTTTCATCGCCTCCGGATCGCGAACGCGAATGAAGATGCCGCCGATACCCGTTACGCGTGCCATTTTCAGGCCTTCGCCGCCGCCGGCGTTAAACCACCTCGCTCAGCATTTTGAGAAGGTCGGTCACGCGCCGCTCGCCGAGCGCTTTTACGGTATCCTTCTGCGCCGTACGCCAAAGAGAACGGGCTCGTTCGAAGGCACGGCTCCCTTTCGCAGCGATACGAACCTCGCGCCGGCGGGCATCGGCAACGCCGGCACGCATGGTGACGTACCCGGCCGTCACGAGCGGGCGAAGGCTGCGCGTAGCGGTGGAAACGTCCATGTCCAGCTGGCCCGCTAGCTCTGCAACCCCCCAGCTCGGCTTCGCCGAAAGCGCCGTTAGCATCGAAAACTGAGAGCTCGTAAGGCCCGACGGGGCGAGGGCTTCGTCGTAGCGACGGGTCATCCGTCGCGTCGCGGCCCGCAGCCCGAGGCAAGTACAGTTCCGCGGGTCGTCCAGCATTATTTGACTCTACAACTAATCGCGACGACGCCGCAATGCCTTGACAACGGCCACTTAGTTGTATATACAATCAAAAGATGCCGATACCTCTCGTGTTTGGAATCAACGTTCTGATGGGCCTCCTCGTTTGGAGCATTGCGGTCGCCCTCTACCTCTGGCCGGTGTTGCATCGCCTACCTCGCGCGGATGCCTTGCGGCCGCTGCTCCTGCTCCACTCCTTCCGCTTCATGGGCTTGGCGTTCATCGTACCGGGCGTGGTTTCGCCCGACCTACCCGCCGCATTCGCGCGACCGGACGCCTACGGCGACTTGATCGCCGCGATCCTCGCGTTGATCGCGCTGGCCGCCCTTCGGACCCGGGCGGCAAACGCATTCGTGTGGGTATTCGGGGTGTGGGGCAGCCTCGACCTCATCAATGCGTTCTACCAAGGCGGCCGCCACGCTCTCGCGCCGGGACAACTCGGAGCCACCTATTTTATCGTGACGTTTTTCGTGCCGCTGCTCCTGATCACGCACGCTCTCGTCTTCCGCCTTCTCCTGCGTCGCGACGACGCAGTCGCTGCGCAGGATCGACGGCTCGCCGCCTGACGACGGAATGGCGAAGGCTCATCGCGCGATCGCCATCTCTAACGCTCGTTCGAAGCGCTCCGGCTGGTCGAACATCACAAAATGGCGGCTCGGTGTAATGAGGATCACTTTGGCGTTTGGAGCGTTGCCGGCCCAGCGCGTGTAGTCGGCCTGTTTTTGCGCC
>DASXFZ010000041.1 GCA_036489315.1 Candidatus Cybelea sp. | reverse complement strand
CGTAACGAAGACGATGCGCAGGGAACCCATATGAAGCTCTTTTCGCCCGAGCGCGCCAACGCCCTCATTTCTAAGCTGGAGCCGCTGATCGAGGAGCTGCTGGCCAAGCGCCGCGAGCTTGCCATCAAGCTCTTGGAGTCCGATCCGGCGCTGCATCACGGGAGGCCGGCGCAGCGGCCGCGCTTAGCCGGAATGCGCTCCTCGCTTCCCGCGCCGCGATTCGCCGAGCTCAAACACGAGATCGGGCGCTTGATCTATCGGATCGAATCGTTTGGCTGCGTCGTAAAAGACATCGACCTTGGATTGCTCGACTTTCCCTCGATGCGCGGGGACGAGCCGGTCTATCTGTGCTGGAAACTGGGAGAGCCCGGGGTAGAGTACTGGCACGGCATGGACGAAGGCTTCTCCGCCCGCCGGATAATCTAACCGGCGGCGGCCTCGGCCTCGACGCCGACAAAGTCTTCCGCAAGCCCCTGCAGGCGCACGTCGCCGAAATCGGCCGTGTATGCGCCGCCCTCCGCGGCGATGATCTCCCCGGTCTCGGGAACACTCGCCAACTGCGGAATCTTCGCGCGAATATCCTCGGGGATGCGGACGCGATCGCCGACCGAGAGCGTGCGCTGATCGAAGAGCGCGTTGAGGTTTTCGAGGAGCATCGAAAGCGGGATGCCGTAATCGTCGCTGATCGCGCCGATCGTATGGGATTCGCTAATCGCGCAATTCGAGCAACCGCCTAGATGGAAGCGCGCGAAGACTCGGCGCGCACCGGCGTGGAGCTTGAACGCCTCGTCGACGGTCATTTCGGGGGTAAACTGCTGATTCATCATCGATTGATCTCTTTCGCTAGAACGCCTTTGGCGCCCCACCGGTTGCGTCTGTGCGAAGTACGCCTGTAAGCCGGATTCTGTTCCCAACTCGTGGGCGATGACCATCTCTCTGGGGCGTTCGTTACCGAACGCCTCGTTGCGACTTTGCTCGTTTGGACGGGCCGTCCGTATCGATCGAGCTGTCTTGCTTCGGGTGGGGTTTACCCGAGCCCGCGTCACCGCGAGACTCTGGGAGCTCTTACCTCCCAATTTCACCCTTACCCCAAAGTTGCGTTGCAACTTTGGGGACCCCCGTTCTTTAAGAGGCACTCCGGTGCTTCGCACCTGCGCGCCCCCCAGCGGCTAAGCCGCCTGGGGCCCCCTGAGTTGCGCCGCAACTTACGCTTTGGCGCAACCTGGGGCGGTATGTTTCTGTGGCACTTTCCTTCGAGTCACCCCGACAGGACGTTATCCTGCACCCAGCCCTATGAAGCCCGGACTTTCCTCCCCCCGATCGCGTCGAGGGGCGGTCACCCGGCGTACTCCGCGACGGTAGTATACCACCGAGCGAGGATTTCAGCCGCATCGACTAGGCGTGGGCCTGGGCGGCTTAGATAGGCGTTGCCGTCCATTGCTAGGACCCGGCCGCTCCGGCGCGCGTCGAGTTCCCGCCAGTGCGCTACGGCGTCGAGCTGGTCAATGGCGCGCCCGGTAGCGGCGAGGTCGAAGCCGCATGGGCTGACGACGACGGCCTCCGGCTGTGCGCGCGCGATCTCCGCCCACTCCAGGCGCTGCGAGTTCGCACCAGGATTCGCCAAGATCGGCTCGCCGCCGGCGAGTTCGACGATGCCGGGAATCCAGTGCCCGGCGCTCATCGGCGGATCGATCCACTCCAAGGTGAGCGTCCGCGGACGATGCGAACGGCCCTGCGATTCAACCCCGAGCGCGGCAGCGCGCGCGCGCAGCGTTTCGAGCAGCGCTTCGGCTTCCGGCGCATGGCCCGTCACCTCGCCCAAAAAAGAAATCGTTGCAAACACGTCGTCGAGCGACGCTGGCTCGAGCGAGACGATACGCGGCCCGCTCCGCTGCGGGTGAGAGGAACGCAACTGTTTCGCCGCGCGCACGACGATTTCGTACGAGACGGCACAGACTTCGCAGAGCTCTTGGGTAACGATGAGGTCGGGTGCGAGACGCTCGAGCAGCGCCGAATCGAGGTGATAGAGGCTCGAGCCGGCGTGAACCGCGGAGCGCACGTGGCGATCGATCGCCCCGGGATCGCGCAGCTCCGGTCCGGCCGCGGACGTTAGTTTGGGTAAGTCCCTCGCTCGCGCCGGATAATCGCACTCATGCGTGACGCCGGCGATTTGCTCGCCGGCGCCGATCGCAAAGAGAATCTCCGTGGCACTGGGGAGCAGGCTAACAATCCGCACGTTTCTTTGGGCTTACTCTCCTTGCGCGAGCGAGTACCCGCGCTCCCCGTTGAAGGTGTAGAGCCCCTCGGTCTTGATCACGTCGAAACCGGCTCGGTTCGCCGCCTCGAGCAGCGCGACGACGTGATCGGCGGTAAACGGCTTCCCATCGCCTTCGAAGCGGCACGACCAGTGGTCGCTCCAGTAGGTATCGGGATTTCCGTTCGGCCAGACCTTCGTGCCCCGATTGCTGATCGTGGTGAGGCGCGTGCCGTCGACGTCGAGCTGCTGCATCAGGCCGGCGATCACGTCGGGATCTCCGTCGCGACGGTCGATGAAAAGGTCGACGCCAGTTCGCACCTTCATCGGCGGTTTGCCCGCCGGCCGGATCGCCAGGTTCATCTGAACGTCCTTATCGTATTCGGCCGGTTTGAGGTTTTCAGGCTTCTCGCCCAAACGCGCGATGACCGCATCGGCAAACTCTTTCGTCCCGACTTTTTTGCGCGACGTCCCTTCCTTGAAGATGTCGTAGGTGTGAACGCCCTCTTCGATCGTCACCAGCCAGGCGTTGTGCACTCGCTCCGCAGCGTCGGCCTGGCCGACGTGCACGAGCATCATGATCGCGCCATGCAGCAAGCCTGAGGGATTCGCCATGTTTTGCCCCGCGCGGCGCGGCGCCGAGCCGTGGATCGCCTCGAACATCGAGCAGTGGTCGCCGATGTTGGCCGAGCCCGCGAGGCCGACGGAGCCGGTGATCTGCGCGGCGACGTCGGAGAGCACGTCGCCGTAGAGATTCGGCATCACGATCACGTCAAAGGCTTCGGGCGTGTCGGCCATCTTGGCCGCCCCGATGTCGACGATCCAGTGCTCGTTCTCGATCTCCGGATACTCGGTGGCGATCTCGGTGAAGGTCCGGTGGAACAAGCCATCCGTAATCTTCATGATGTTGTCTTTGGTGAAGCACGTGACTTTTTTGCGTTTGTTCGCGCGAGCGTACTCGAAGGCGTAGCGGATGATGCGCTTGCTTCCCGGGCGCGAGATCAACTTGAGGCACTGGGCGACCTGATTGGTCTGGCGGTGCTCGATGCCGCCGTAGACGTCCTCCTCGTTCTCGCGCACGATGACGACGTCCATCGCCGGATGTTTGGTTGCAACGTACGGATAGAGCGACATGCAGGGCCGCACGTTTGCGTACATGCCCAGCGTCTTGCGAACGGTGACGTTGAGGCTTTTGAAGCCGCCGCCTTGAGGCGTCGTGATCGGCGCCTTCAAAAAGACCTTCGTGCGGCGCAGGGATTCCCAGGACGAAGGCTCGATGCCGTTGCTCAAACCTTTTTCGTAGATCGACTCGCCGATCTCGATGCGTTCGAGTTCGAGCCGCGCGCCCGCAGCGTCGAGAATGCGCAGGGTCGCGGTCATGATTTCGGGGCCGATTCCGTCGCCGTAGGCAACGGTGACTGGTGTCGTCATCACGCCGCGACGCACCGGAACTTCGCGTACATGTAGGGATAGTCGTCGAAGAACCAGTTGCGGAAGCTTCGCCGGATCATCGTGCGGGCGGTCACCGGGCTCGCGCCCTTCATCACGTAGTGGCGGCCGTCAAAGAAGTCGGCCGAGTATTGCGGATAGGAGGCCATCGGCTCGAATCCGGGCAGTGGGCCAAAGGGTGTTGCGGTCCACTCCCAACCGTTGCCGATGAGGTCGGCGACGCCCCAGGCGCTGTCGCCGTCCGGGCGAGCGTCGACGGGTTCGGGGTCGAAGCGCGCCATCCCGAAGTTGCCGTGCCGAGCCTGCGGTTCTTGCGTTCCCCACGGGAAGGCGCGTTCGCTGCCGTCGGGCGCGCCGTAGGCGGCGCGATGGTACTCGGCTTCGCTCGGGAGGCGCATCCCCGCCCAAGCAGCGTAGGCTTCGGCCTGCCGATGAGTGACGTAGACGGGCCACGATAGCGGCAAGGGTATCTCCTCAAAAAGCGTGTGAAGGAACCACGCGCCGTCGCGTTCCTTCCAAAAGATCGGCGCGGGGCCGCCCTCGGCGACGAAACGAAGCCAAGCTCCGTTCGTTACCGGATACCGCATAATATCGAAGCCTGCAACGTCGACGGTCGTACGGCCGAACTCGTTGTCCCAGCCAAAGGGAATCTCGCCGGGCCGCGCCCCAAGCGTCGCGGTTCCCTGCTCGACGCGGATGAGGGGCGACCGCGGGTCTGCGTGATCGCGATGCTCCTGCGCGATTCTCTGTTTGCGGCCGGGCTCCAACTGATGGATGATGTAGAGCAGCGTCTCGTGATGCATCTCTTCGTGTTCGAGGATCGTCCACGCCGCCTGCGCGCGAACCAGCCGCGGATTCGATGGATCGTCGATCGCGCCGGAGTGCAGCGCACGTTCGACCGCGGTATCGCATTGCACCCCAAACGCAGCAACTGCATCGCGAGCCGGCCAATCGCTTCGAGCGTGACGGCGGGCCTCGTCACGACTGCCCGGATCGATGCCGCGCTCGAAGAGCCGTTCGAAGGCGGCATTGAGGGCGGGCGCGCCGAGGCTGCGTTCGTTGAGCGTGAAGTAGCTAAACGCCGGTATGTGTCCTTCGTAGAACGCAAACGGATGGCGCAGCGGGATTGGACGATCGTAAAACGCGTCCTCGTGGACGAGCCCGAAGAGCCGGGCGCTCCGCTTGCGGTTTTCGCGATACCGCGCGAGCATGCCGGCGCGGTCGATATCTGGCGTAGTAATCATGATCCTGACCTAGAGCGTTCCCCGTTTTTCCTGTTCTCGCTCGATCGAAACGAAGAGCGCTTTGAAGTTGCCTTTGCCGAAGGAGAGGCTGCCCTTGCGCTGGATGATCTCGAAGAAGACGGTCGGCCGGTCCTGCAGCGGCTTGGTGAAGATCTGCAGCATGTAGCCCATGTCGTCGCGGTCGACGAGGATCCGCAGCTCGCGCAGCGTCTCGATCGCTTCGTCGATCGTACCAACCCGTTCTTGGAGCATCTCGTAATACGAATCCGGGGTGTCGAGGAATTCGACGCCGTTGGCTTTGAGCGCGCGGATCGTTTCGGCGATGTCGTCGGTGCGGATCGCCATGTGCTGGACGCCGGCGCCGTGGTAGAAGTCGAGATACTCCTCGATCTGCGATTTCTTTTTGCCCTGGGCAGGCTCGTTGATCGGAAACTTCACCTGATGGCGCGGATCGGTCATCACCTTGGAACGCAGCGCCGTGAACTCGGTCGAGATGTCTTTGTCGTCGAACGAGACGAGTTGCGAGAAGCCGAAGACGCGTGCGTAGAAATCGCCCCAGGCGTCCATCTCGCCCCAGCCGACGTTGCCGACGCAGTGATCGATGAAGAGCAGGCCGGGCTTCTGGGTGCCGGCGATGCGGCGAGGCGCTTCGACGAATCCGGGGGCGAAGACGCCGCGATACCCGTCGCGTGCAATGAACGAATGCACCGTGTCGCCATAGGTTGCGATCGCAGCGCGAACGATGCGTCCGCTTGCATCTTCAAGGACTTCGGGCGGGGCGACGACGCGGGCACCGCCGCGGACCGCCATCTCGAAGGCGGCATTCGCGTCCTCGACGAGAATCGCGATATCTTTGATGCCGTCGCCATGCAGGGCCACGTGACGGGCGATCTCGTCGTCCGGCTGGAGGCTCGCGGTCAGGACGAAGCGCAGCTTGTTCTGCTGCAGAAGATAGCTGACGCGATCGCGGACGCCGGTCTCCGGTCCGGCGTAGGCGATTTGCTCGAAGCCGAAGGCCGACATATAGAAGTGCGCGGCCTGCTTGGCGTTCCCGACGTAGAATTCGACGTAGTCCCAATCGATCTGCGCTAGCGGGTTGCTGCGGGCCTCGGTGATTGTGCTCATAATCGAGAGCCTTAGCGAAGGCGCGGCGGCGGCCCTGTCGCGAAAGCAGGCGCCCTATGGGAACATCGGTTGCAGCGTCGCCGGCTGTTTTTGCGGCTTTCTCCGATTTAGTTGACTACGCGGGCCTCTTCCCGCCGGCGCAACTCTCGCTGTCGCAGGCGCGAGAGGAGTATCGTCAAGCTCGGTCGGGCCCCTACGCCTGGATGCTCGGCCGGTTTATCATCCCTTTAAAACTCCTAGCGGAGGAAGGGCAGAACGCGCCCGCGCCGTTCTCGGTCATCGCCGCTCCGTCGGAAATCGAAAGGCTCGCAGCACTCCGCAACGCCGGCGTTGCGATCGAGACGATCGAGTTGCCGGTGACCACCGGAAGCGATGACGAGGGCACGGTGCGCGAATCGCTGCAGCAGCTTCGCGTAACGCTCGATCTGCTCGGGCTCGGGGATCTGCCGGTCTATCTCGAGTTCGTGCGCTCGCCCGCGAACTCGCTATCGATCGAAAGCGAGCTCTCGGCCGCGGCCTCGGCGAGATTCGGTGCGAAGCTGCGCTGCGGCGGCGTCACCGGCGATGCCTTTCCGCCGGTAGACGAGGTCGCGCGCTTCATCGCCGCCGCGGCGGCAGCGAGCGTGCCGTTTAAAGCAACGGCCGGACTGCACCATCCCGTGCGCCACTTCAACGCGCAGAGCGGTTTCGTGATGCACGGCTTTCTCAACATCTTGGCGGCCGCTGCGCTGGCGCCGCGCGTCGATCTCGCCACGCTGAGCCGGGTCGTCGCTGAAGAAGATCCGAGCGCGTTTGGCTTCGAAGCGCCGGCGATGCGGTGGAGGGAGCAGCGTGTCGACGTTGCTCGCCTGAGGGAGACGCGCGAGCAGACCTTCGTTGCGTACGGCAGCTGCAGCTTCGCCGAACCCGTTGAGGACTTGACGGCGCTGGGGGTTCTCCCTACCCAATGAGCCCAGGCGACACGACCGACCAACGGCTCGAATCCTGGATCGAAGTTGCACCCGAGAGCGACTTTCCGATTCAAAACCTTCCCTTCGGCGTCTTCGAAAAGCGCGGCGTCGCACGAATCGGTGTTGCGATCGGCGATCTAATCCTCGACCTGCGCGAACTCGCCGAGACCGCAATGCTCGACGACCTCTGCGAGCGGGAGCTGCTGACGGCCGCGGTTCTCAATCCGCTGCTGGCTGCAGGGGCGAGCGTCTGGGGGCCGCTGCGGGAGCGGCTCTCGCAGCTGCTGCGCGCCGGAGGCGATCCGCGTCTAGCCCGGTTGGATCGAGAAGCATTTTTTGCGCGTCGCGATTCGGCCGAGATGCGCGTGCCGATGGAGATCGGCGACTACGTCGACTTCTACTCGTCGCTCGAGCACGCAACGAACTTGGGACGCCTCTTTCGACCCAACGCCGAGCCGCTGATGCCGAACTGGCGCTGGCTGCCGGTTGGGTATCACGGGCGCTCGAGCAGCATCGTCATCGACGGCACGCAGGTTCGCCGTCCGCAGGGACAACGCAAGGCCCCCAACGAGGACGCCCCCGACTACGGGCCGAGCCGGCGGCTCGATATCGAACTCGAGGTGGGCTTCGTTATGGGTCCGGGCAATCGCTTGGGCACCCCAATTCCGTCTGCTGACGCGCGCGAGCATATTTTTGGCCTGGTGCTCGTCAACGACTGGAGCGCGCGCGATATTCAGGCTTGGGAGTATCAGCCGCTGGGGCCATTCCTGGGCAAGTCGTTCGCGACGACGATTTCGCCGTGGATCGTTACGCTCGACGCGCTCGAGCCGTTTCGCGTTGCAGGGCCGGTACAAGAGCCGGCACCGCTTCCGTACCTTAAGACGGAGGGTCCCTGGGCCTACGATATCTCCCTCGCGGTCGATCTGCAGAGCGATGGCATGCGCGAGCGTGGCACTGCTGCGCAAACGATCTCCCGGACGACGTTCCGCGACATGTACTGGAGCATCGCGCAGCAGCTCGCGCACGCAACCTCCAACGGTGCCGTCGCGCGACCGGGAGATCTGTTTGCCTCGGGAACGATCAGCGGCTCGCAAGGCGCGAGTCAGGGCAGCTTTATCGAGCTCTCATGGAACGGCGAGCGCCCGATCTCACTGGGGGGCGGCGAGAGCCGCGCTTTTTTGCAAGACGGCGACGAGGTTACGCTGCGCGGCTGGTGCGAGCGTCCCGGAGCACGCCGCATCGGATTCGGCCGCGCTCGCGGGCGAGTGAGGCCCAGCTAGGACGCCACTGCGCAGCGGCTTCGTCTAGACGGCGCTGGACGTCTCGATCCACGAACGGAAGTACGCCGGATCTTCGGAGCGAAGCGCGGCCTGCGTAAGCTGCAGCGGCCGGAACGTATCGACCATCACCGCGATCTCGTCGGTCGACGTTTTCCCGAGGCTCGACTCGACGGCGCCGGGCTGCGGGCCGTGCGGCGCGCCCGCGGCATGCAGAGTGATCGAGCCCTCTTCGACCCCTCGCCGGCTCATGAAATTTCCGCTGACGTAATAGAGTACTTCGTCGCAGTCGACGCTCGAATGATTGTACGGCACCGGAATCGCGAGCGGGTGATAATCGAAGAGCCGCGGCACGAACGCGCAGAACGCGGCGCCGGGCGCTTCGAAGGTTGCGTGCGCCGGCGGCGGCTGATGGAGCTTGCCAGTGATCGGCATGAACTCTTCGAGGTTGAAAGCGTAGGGGTAACAGTAGCCGTCCCAGCCGACCACGTCGCACGGATGATTCTGCACGATGTAAATCGCGTTGCGTCCACCGTTGGTAACGCGCACCTCGTACTGGCCTTGCGCCTCAACCGGGGCCTGCAGCAGCGGCGCTCGAAAGTCGCGTTCGTAGTACGGCGCCTGCTCCTCGAGTTGTCCGAACTCATTGCGGTAGCGGCGCGGAATCGTCACGCTGCCCCGCGACTCGTGAACGAGCATCCGGGTCGGCGAGGCTGGAACGACCCGGTAGGTCGTTCCGGTCGGTATCACGAGATAGTCATGCGCGCGATAGGCGAGCTCGCCGAACTGGCTTTCGATGATTCCGGAGCCGGTGTGGACGAAGAGTAGCTCGTCGCCCCCGGTATTGCGATAAAAGTATTCCATCGGGCGCTCGGCGCTCGCAATCGAAAGGACGATATCCTCGTTACCAAGCACCGGCGTGCGCGATTCGATGGCATCGAGCCCGGACTGCGCAAGCTGCGGCGTCTTGAAGTGGCGGTTGCGCAGCGGCTCGTTCGCCGAGAAGGCAATCGCCGGGCGATCCCAGGGAAGTACGTCGAGCGTCGCGGTCGGCGGCCGGAGGTGATAGAGCAGCGAGTAGACGCTCTCGAACCCTTTGGTTGAGAAGAGCTCTTCGGCGTAGAGGCCGCCGTCGGGGCGTCGGAATTGAATGTGGCGCTTATGCGGGACGCGGCCTTCCCGAAGATACGAGGGCATTACGCCGTACTCGGCTCGACGCCCGGCTCGACCGCAGCCCGCTCGCCGGCCGAAAAGCCGTTTTCGCGGTGGGAGCCGTCGCAAAAGGGCTTGGTTTGCGAGCCGCCGCAGCGGCAGAGCGCAACATTCTCACCCGAAACGGTGTAGGGGTTTCCGTCGGCGTCGGTGAGCGTGATCGTTCCTCTAACGAGATATGGGCCGCTCTCGCGAACTTTGATCGTAACGTCGTTCATTGCCGTCTGCTTCGACAGCTTTCGACGGCGCTCCGGCTTAGGGAGTCGATGCGGTGTTTTGGAGAACGCCTCGCGCGATGACGTGTCCTTCCATCTGCCGTTCGAGCGCGGCGCCCGTCAAGGGCTGGTCGGCGGCAAAATGCGAGACGTCGAGCGCGTACAGGGTGATCGTATAGTGATGCGTCGGCCCGGGAGGCGGGCATGGGCCGTAATACTGCGCGCGTCCAGTCGAGCTTTCGCCCACTTCGCCGGGGGCAAGTTTCGCATTGGTCTCGAGGCGACGGGTCTGAGCCGGCAGATTGTAAACGACCCAATGGTAGAACCCGCCGGAAACCGCTGCGTCGGCGTCGTGCACGATCACCGCAAAGGATTTCGTGCCCTCCGGCACACCGCTCCAGTTTAGCGAGGGCGATGTATTGGTGCCGCCGCAGTCGCGCGCCATGAACGGTTTTGGTATGGCGCGCCCGGCGGCTAGGTCGCTGCTGTGCAGCTGGATTGGCGCCGTCGCGGCGGCGAGCGTGGCGGCCGCGATGAGCAAGGGGCGAACCATGGAAAGATCGTTGGCTGCTTGTGCTATCATGGCCTGGCCATGATGGGAGTTGGGCTTCGCGCGGCGTAAACTCGTGAACCCCGCCAGAACCGGAAGGTAGCAACGGTAAGCGAGCACTTACGGGTGCCGTGAACCACCTGACTCTCGTCGTGGTTACAGCAGTAGAAGCGTTATGATGCAGCAGTTCTCACCGTTATATGCCGCCCTAATCGCCTTTGGCGCTGCCTTGGCGGCGCTCGTGATCTATCACCTCGCCATCGTACGCCCCGCGCTAAGCCGAGTGCAGGCGCTGGTCGATGTCCACGACGAGCTCATTTCTGGGGGCGCCGGTCGCGCCTCCGAGCGCCTTGCGGCCCTCGAGAGCGCGGATACGTCGCTTCGCTCCACGCTCGAAAGCACGCAGGGTCGCCTCGCAGCGCTGGAGGCGCTTTCGCTTAGCGACGTTTCACGCTGCGGCTTCGTGCGCTACGACGCCTTTGCCGACGCCGAGTCAGGCCTCTCGTACGCGCTTGCACTGCTCAATCGCCAAGGCAACGGCGTGGTGCTGACGAGCATCTACTCTCGCGCCGACACGCGCACGTACGGTAAACCCGTCGAGGCCTTCAAACCGACGATTCAGGCATCGGCCGAGGAGCTGGAGGCGATCGAGCGGGCTCGCGCAGCGGGCTCGTAGAACGACGGTCAACGTGAATTTATTGCTTTGCGACCTTGCGAAGCTGCTGTACGGCGCGGTCAACGTCTACACGATCCTGCTCTTCGTCTATGCGATCATTTCCTGGTTTCCGGATCTGCGCCGAGGGCGCTGGGTCTACTACCTGGCTTCGATCATCGAGCCGGTGCTCAACCCGATCCGTCGCGTGATCCCGCCGATTGGCGGCCTCGACCTGGCGTTCCTCGTGCTGTTGCTGATCCTGCAGTTCGTCGTCAGGCGCGGCGTCTTCTCGCTCGAAGTCAACGCCTGCATCCAAATATTCTGATGACACTGCGGGCCGAGCACCCACATCGTCTCGACGTTGCGGACAACGTGCGGAACTTCTGCATCATCGCTCACATCGATCACGGCAAGACGACGCTCTCCGATCGTCTGCTCGAAATCACGCGGACGGTAGCCGCGCGGAATCTCGAAGAGCAGGCGCTGGACGCCATGGACCTCGAGCGGGAGCGGGGTATTACGATCCGCATGCACCCGGTGACGCTGGATTATCGCGCCCGCAACGGCGAAGATTACCGGCTCAACCTCATCGATACGCCGGGGCACGTCGACTTTTCATACGAGGTCTCACGGTCGCTGGCCGCCTGTGAAGGCGCGCTGCTGATCATCGACGCGGCGCAGGGCATCGAAGCACAGACGCTCGCGAACTATCATCTCGCGCTCGAGCACGACCTAACGATCATCCCGGTGATCAACAAGATAGATCTGCCGGCGGCCGATCCCGAGCGCGTCATGGGCGAAGTCGAAGAGCTGCTCGTGATCGAGAAGAGCGAGTGCATCTTGGCCAGCGCCAAAAACGGCGTGGGAATCGAAGAGATCGTCGAGGCGATCGTCCATCGAATTCCGCCGCCGAAGGGGCACCGCGACCGCCTGCGCGCGCTGGTCTTCAACGCGCAGTTCGACCCATATCGAGGCGTCGTCAGCTACGTGCGCGTCGTCGACGGCGAGCTCACCGCCGGCACGCGCTTTGTCTCGATGGCACATCAGCGAATCTTCGAGTGTACCGAGGTCGGCATCTTTACGCCCGACATGCGCGCGACCAAGTCGCTCGAGATCGGGAGCGTCGGCTACGTCATCGCGAACATCAAGTCGCTCGGCGAGATCGACGTCGGCGATACGATCACCTCGGCGAGCGATCCCGCGCACATCCCGCTGACGGGTTACCGCAAGGCCGTGCCAATGGTTTACTGCGGCCTCTATCCCAATGAAGGCGAGTACGACGGGCTGCGCGACGCGCTGGAGAAGCTCAAGCTCAACGACGCGGCGCTCGTCTACGAGGCGGAGAACTCGGCGGCGCTGGGCTTCGGCTTTCGCTGCGGCTTCCTGGGGCTGCTGCACATGGAGATCGTCCAGGAACGGCTCGAACGCAACTACGGACTCGATTTGATCGCGACCTCGCCGTCGGTCGGCTTTCGCGTAGTTCGCAGCGACGGAACGGTCGTCACGATCGACAATCCCTCGAAGCTGCCGCCGCCGACGGCGATCCGCATGATCGAGGAGCCCTACGTAAAGGCGACGATCATCTCGCCGCCCGACTACGTTGGCGCGATCATGGATATCACGCAGAGCCGGCGCGGAACGCTCGATAACATGGAGTACCTGCACGACGGGCGCGTCATCGTCACCTACGAGATGCCGCTCATCGAAGTGATCGTCGATTTCTTCGACGCGCTCAAATCGCGGACGAAGGGCTACGCCTCGCTCGACTACGAGGTCATCGGGTATCGCGAAGGCGACCTTGCGAAGCTTGAAATCCTGCTCAACAACGAGCCCGTCGATGCGCTCTCATTTATCGTGGCGCGCGACAAGGCGGTGGCGCGCGGCCGCGCGATGACCGAGAAGCTCAAGGAGCTGATTCCACGGCAGATGTTCGAGGTGCCGATTCAGGCCGCGATCGGCGGAAAGGTCGTCGCGCGCGAGACGGTGAGCGCGATGCGCAAGAACGTCCTTTCGAAGTGCTACGGCGGCGATATTACGCGAAAGCGGAAGCTGCTCGAAAAGCAGAAAGCCGGCAAGGAGCGGATGAAACGCGTGGGAAGGGTCGAGCTGCCGCAGGAGGCGTTCATGGCGGTCCTTCGCCTGGGGAGCTGACGCCGGCTATGGCACGCGGCCAAAGCCTGAGCGGAATGAAGACCTACGTTGCAACGCACAACGAAGGGAAGCTGCGCGAGCTCAAGGCGATCTTCGGGGACTCGCGGTTGACGCTGGTCAAGCCGCGCAAGTATCCCGACGTCGTCGAGGACGCCGGCAGCTACATCGGCAACGCGATTTTGAAGGCTCAGGCACTCGCGACGGTGCTGCAGGAGCGCAACGTCGCCGCCGGCGTACTCGCCGACGACAGCGGGCTGGAGGTCGATGCGCTCGACGGCGGTCCGGGCATCTACTCGGCGCGCTTCGGCGGAGCGGATATCACCTGGCCGCAGCGTCGCGCAACCCTGCTCTCGGATTTGCGGGGCGTCCCGCCCTATCGCCGTACGGCGCGCTTCGTCTGCGCCCTGGCATTCATCGCACCCGGCAGCGGGCCGATCGCCGCGACAGGTGTCGTCAACGGTTACGTTCTGGAAAATGAGTTTGGCAGCGGAGGCTTTGGCTACGATCCAATCTTTCTTTATCCGCCTGCGGGCTGCAGCTTTGCGGCGCTGAGCGAGAAGGAGAAGAACGACGTCAGCCATCGGCGGCGCGCCGCGGACGCGTTGCTCGCTGCCCTGCAGCGTGTCTAAGGCCCGCAGCCGTGTCTGAGTTTCCGGTCGAGCAAGCCTCGGTCGACGACGTCCGAGCAATCGCTCGCCGGCAAGCCTTCGACGAGGCGGGCATCCGCTTCGCTCTCGAATCCGCCGAACGGGGCGCGGCGTGGGTCGCGCGGGATGTGGGCGAGAGTGTCGGCGTAGCGGTTGCGCGCGATGCCGAGGGGGAGCGCTACGTGGGGGATCTGTTCGTCGAGCCGTCCTACCGCGGCCGCGGCGTCGGCCGCGAGTTGCTCGCGCAGGCGCTGCGCGATTGCGACGAGCGGGCGCGCGTTGTGCTGGTCGATCCCTCGGATTCGGCGGCGGTAGCGCTTGCGCTGCGGCAGCGGCTTTCACTGCGCGACTCGCTCCTGCGGCTCGCCGGCGCGATTCCGAAGGAAGAAGAGCTGGCGAAGATGGCGGCGGGTGACTATCGCTTCGCCGTCGAGCCGCTCGACGCAGCCGGGCATGCGTTCGGCTTACGCGGATTGGATCGGCTGGCGCGCGGCACGGCGCGCGACGCGGATCACGCCGACTTCGCGCTGCGCGCGGCGGGCAATGCGTTCTTTCTCAACGGCGAGTTCGTCGCCTACACGTACGTTTGGGCAGACGGACGCGTCGGCCCGATCGCCTGCGCCTCGCAGAACTATATCGTTCAGATTCTCGCGCATGCGCTATTGACGCTCACGCGCCGGTATAACGCATCCTGGTGCAGCGCGCTCGTTCCCGGATCGAATCTGCGGGTTGCGCGCGCCGCGATGCGCGCGGGATTGCGGATCGTGCAGAGTTTTGCGATCGCAACCGACGCGCCGGCGATGGATCTCTCGGCGTACGTTGCCGGACATACGCTGACGCTGTAAGGGAATAAATCGGCGGCAGAGGATTGCTCGGGAAATCGCGAAGCCTTCGACGGCCGCGAGGCGGGACGTAGCTCAGCCAGGTAGAGCGTCCGTTTTGGGTGCGGAAGGTCGCAGGTTCGACTCCTGTCGTCCCGAGATATTGAAGGCGTGGTATCCTCTGGGAGGGTCCATGCCTTCCTGCGCCCGTGGTCTAACAGGACAAGGCACGAGTCTTCTAAACTCGATGATGGGGGTTCGAGTCCCTCCGGGCGCGTGTGGAGGGCCGGCGGCCGGCGATGGATGCCCAGCAAGTTCGGGGAAGAAGCACGACGTATGGTGACTGTAGCTCAGTTGGTTAGAGCGCCGGTCTGTGGAACCGGAGGTCGCGGGTTCGGATCCCGTCAGTCACCCCAAAGCGGCGCGCCTTTAGCTCAGTCGGTAGAGCAGCGGACTTTTAATCCGTTGGTCCCGGGTTCGAGTCCCGGAGGGCGCAGAGACCGTAGCCCCTGCAACAGACCTCTTGCAGGGGCTACCTATTGAAGACCAGCGTTCTAAGAAAGAGGCCGCCCTTATTCGTAGGGAACTTTAGCGTTTCGGCGTATCAGGTTCGCTCGGAACATTACTCCATCTCAAAAAGGAGCATTTCAGCATGAAATTGTCGAGAACGGCTCAGCATGCATTAGGCACGCTGGGGGTTGCGGCATTGCTCGCCGGCTGTAGCGGCGGGACGCAGTCTTCGACGCCCACGATGGGCATGAATCCAGCAGCGGTGGGTGGTGCGCACGCCCTGGGCGCGCGCGGTCCCCACGCTACGTATACGTCGGTGAAGGCGCCGAAGGTGCACAGCGACAAGAGTAAGTCGCACGTTTCACCCGACGCCAAGAACGCCCCTCGACTGCTTTTCGTTGCGGACGACGGCACGAATGACGTCTACATCTTCACGATGCCGGCGATGGCACTCAAGGGAACGCTCACGGGCCTCAGCGAGCCGCAAGGCATGTGCAGCGACAAATCGGGCAACATCTGGATCACCAACACGGGAACGCAGCAAATCCTTCAATACTCCCGCACCGGAACGCTGCTCAACACGTTGAGCGACTCGATCGGATTTCCGGTCGGCTGCGCTATCAACAAGGCAACCGGCGATCTCGCCGTTACGAACATCTTCAACACCTCCGGTAACGGCACCGTCGCAGTGTATCCCAATGCGACCGGGACGCCGACGCAGTACAGCAATCCTAGCCAGTCTGAAAACTTCTTCGATGCCTATGACGGCAACGGGAACCTCTACGTAAGTGGAGAAGGCGGCGCCGGATACTCGCTCTCCGTGCTTCCCAGCGGAAGCAGCAACATGACGACGGTCAGCGTCAGCGGCGGCACCCTGTTCTTCCCAGGCTCGGTAAACTGGAACAAGAACGCCGGCTTGATCCTTGGCGACCAAGAGTGCAATGATGCTGGTGCGTCTTGCCTATATGCAGTCACGGTTTCCGGCTCGGTCGCAACGATCACTGGCTCGACGCCGCTTACCAACACCGACGGCGGTGGCTGCGACGTCGATCAAGCGGTGATCTCCCCGGGAGGCAAGTACTACGGGGGCGGATGCATCTCCGAGGGATCGGCTCCGAGCGTAGCGGCCCGTTGGGCCTATCCGGCCGGCGGCGCGCCGACCAACTCCACGACCACCGGCATTTCAGAGCCGATCGGCGCGGCCATCAGCAACAAGTAGCTGTTGCCGACGATTCTTCGTTGACTAGCTCAGCAGTCAGGCGGCTATTCTAAAGTTCTGCCGCAGTGCAGCTGAAGTCCTAAGCAAAGCGAGCCTTGCGAAAGCGGGCTCGCTTTTTTGTGACGGCGCTACGGCGTCACGGTAACGCGTAGGCGGTTAAGCTGCCGTTGTGGTCCGAGCAGTAGACCCAGCCGTTGACAACGATCGGGCTCTCCCAGTGGACGCTGCCGATCGTCTTCCCCGAACTCGACGTCGCGCTGCTCCAGAGCTCGGACCCGGTGCGCGCATTGAGCGCTACGATCTGGCCGTTGAACGCGACGAAGACGATGCCGTTGGCGACCACCGGTGAAGTACCGAGTACCGTCGAGCCCGCAGCGTTTTGCCAGATGCCCACGAGTTGGCTGACCCCCGACGCGCTGGTCTCCAGACGATATGCCTGAACGACGCTTGGAAATCCCATAAAGATCCACGCGTTATTCGAGGCATCGGTCCACACTGCGGGCGTGGAAAACAGCGCAGACGGCAGATTGAGCATTTGCAACTCTCCGCCGACGCCGGGGAGCGAGGCACGATCGACCAGCCGCAGCACGCCATCCTTACCGCCCTGTGCAAGCATTAACGGCGTAGTGCTCGACGGCTGGCGCGGCAAGAGCGTCGGCGAGGTGCTGCCGATGTCCAGATCGCGTTCCTGTAGCTGCTGGTAGTCCGTCGGCGTATAGCTCCCGTACAGGTCCGAAAGGTCCGGAGCAAGCGCGAGCACGGAGTCGCCGTAGTTGTGGCCGCCGGTGTTGGCGTTGAAGTCGCCGTTTCCCGTCGAGACGTAGATGCGGCCGTTCATCGACGAGTCGGGATCGACGACGGCGCTGCCGCGCGACCATATTCCCGAGCGCTGCTGCCGGCAGAAATGGGGTTCGGGGAGCTTGTGCACCTTGCTGCACAGCGAATTGAAGACTCGCTCTTCGCCGCTCGTGAGGCTAACGCCGACCACGTGCCCGAGGTACGGCAGGGCGTCGTCGTCGTTGTACGCGGAGGTCGTTGCGTACACATAACCATTGGCAACGTTGAGCGGAGCGTCGTCCGCCTCGGTATTCGGCATATGCGAGACGCGGGCCGGGAAACCCGCCGATCGAACCTCGCGACCCGTCGCAGCGTCGAGTTTGTGGACCTTGCCGTCGACCCCCGGGGCGTAGATTGCCGCGCCGGACGGATCCGCTGCCGGCGTGGATCGCGTGTACTTCGGCCCGTGGGTTGCAAACTTCCAAACGATTCGTCCTGAAAGCGCCTCGATGCCGAACGTAACGCCGCTTGTGGTCGTCTGATACAGCATCGGGCGGTGGGAGCGCCCGATACGCACACGATTGAGGAAAATCGGCGTCGAGTCCGCGACCAAGCCGGCCCCGAACGCGATCTGCCATCGCTCACGCAGGCGATGGACGTTGCCGACCGTGAGCGCCCGCTCGGAAGAGTTGAAGCTGCTGCGGGCCGGATCGAACCCAAAAACGGGCCAATCGACGGCACGTGCGGGAAGCCCCGTCATCAAAAAGACGATCGCAAAGGCGCTCGATCTCTGGAGCATAGTCGCAATTTGGCGCTGCTTGCTTATTCATCCTCCGAGCGTACGGAGCGGAGGCGAAACGCCGGAATCCAGGCTTGGCGGCCCCGCCTGAGCGCGGATCGGGCCGCCGCCCATCCGCTCCCTGACGCTCGATGCAGGCATCGGCCAAGCTTTCGGACAATGGCACGCTCGCTTCCCTGAAGCGTTTGCATCGTCGATGCGATCGACGAACGAGTAGCGTCTTACGTCTATAACCCGCGCACGTTATAGATGATGTCGAGCGTCCTAAACTCGTCGCGTTGCGACTTCAACGCCGCCCAAACATCTTGCACTGTACTTGCATCGTACGTTAACGTGTTAACGGATAAGAGAATGAACTTACTCGCTCAATGTAACCATGCAGTTGCGCGTTTTTACGTTCGAAAAGTGTTCTTTCGTTCGTCGGAAATTGTCGGTCGCCGAACGCAAGCCAAAATAGCACGGCGTTGCGCGAGGGGATTCACCTCTTAGTACGAACGGTATCGCAGCCACGATAGGCCTCGCGAATATTTTAGCTACCCGGCACTATCTTCGGAGACCGAAATGAGTCGAATGGTTGGCTTGGCAAAAGGAGCTTGCCACAAAGCGATCTTGTCGCTGCGAATGCCACCGCTAGCCGCAGTACTGATCGTCGGCGCTCCACTTTTGGTCACAGTGTCGCTCTGGGCCATGCGCGCGGAGCATTACCACGCAAACGTAAACCTGATCTACTACCCGACCTGCGCGCTCGTTTACCTAGTTTGGGTATTTCCGATACTAGGTTTTATGCTTTTCAGTTTTCCTCAGCTGCGGCCGAACCCGCCTCATCCGCCAAAGCATCGCTTTATTTGCATGATTCCCGCGTATAACGAGGAACGCGTCATTGTAAATCCCGTGCTGAGCTTACTCGGGCAGGATTACCCGGCAGAGCTCTACGAGATCTGGGTAATCTTCGACGGAACGGACAACACGGCGCAGATCGCGGGCGACCTCGGCGCAAAGGTGATGTTCACTCCCACCAGAGGCTTTGGTAAACACCGAGCTCTCGATTATGCGTTTCGAGAACTCTTGAGTGAAGACGACGACCGGTACGTGGCGGTTTTCGATGCGGACAACGTCGTTGGCACTAACTATCTCCAATCGATGAACAACGCCATAGAAACGCGCGGCTTTCGCTGCATGCAGGCATTTCACGACGTCCTCAACGGGTCGGATAACTGGATCACCAAAGCGCTATGGTGTTCCTGCGTCTCTGCCTCCCGCATGTACTTAACGGGACGCATGCGCACGTTTTGCAGCGTGCTCATATGCGGGACGGGTTGGTGCTGCGAGGCGAAGCTGCTGCGCAAACACTGGGGCGGTACGCGGACGCAGACCGAAGACATCGAGCTCAATGGAATTTTGGCTGTCGAATCCGGGGTTCGGGTCGGCTACGTTCCCGAGGCACATATTTACGACGAAAAGCCGCAGAATATCTGGGTGGCGATCCGGCAACGCATGCGCTGGATGTGCGGCCACTCGCGGGTGGCGTACTACCATTTCTTTCGCTGCCTTTGGCAAGGCATCGTCCGCGGTGACATCGCGCTGTTGGAACTCGCGCTCTATTATCTCGTGCCCTTCGCGCTGCTGGCGAGTTTTCTCACCTGGCCAATCCTAGCCGGGATCTGGGTTCGCGACTTTACAATCACGGGACCCTTAGCGGGTGGAACGGTCCAACGCGTCTTTGAAGGGATTGCGCTGTTCTTCATCTTTGGCTATCAGGTCGTTGGCTTCTGGGGCGCGGAGAAGCTCGGCAAAAATCCGTTCGTTAGGGGCGGCCGGGTGCTCCTGTACTCATTTTACACGCTTATCTTTACCGTTCTCGCTTGGCCGCCGGCTGTAATATGGGCGATATTCAGCGTGGGGAAAGCGGACTGGCTGTATCATACGCCGCACGTCAGCAACGTTACGGTGAACGCTGAAGCCGAGCCCGATCTCGCACTGGCACAAGGCGCGCCCGGACGACCAAGCGCGTTGGAAGTTTCCGTCGAGCAAGGGCTAATAAAACCGGGAGGCGAGAGCGCGCAGCGGGCGCGTTGCCCGTCTGAGCGCTCATCTGCGGCATCAATTGCCGAAGGAGTCATTTTGTGAGGCGATCCGTCCAAATCGGTATTCTCGTCGGCGCGGCGTTTTCGTGCTGCGGGCGCGTCGCGCTCGCGGACGCCTACGACCGGCTGGACGTCAGCGGTACGTCGATCGGTTTTAGCAGCCCGGGCAATGCCTACGGACCGTGGATCATCCAAGACGCGAAAATCGTATTCGTTACGCCGGGCGTCCAAGCGATTAACTTTGAAGTCGCGCACCAGGCCGACGGCGACGTCTCGTTTCCTACGCACGGGGAATACTTCGCGGCCGGAATCAACCACTCGATAACGTCGCGCCTTTACGGCGACTTCAACTTCGGTTACGGCACGTCGAACCCGTATTCGCACACGAATGCCCATCTCGAGTTCGATTATAAGACGACGCCGGATCTCAGGCTCGTTATGGCCGTAGCCGAGGACTACGTTACCTACTGGGGCGGCACGACGCTCAAGCAGTTTTCCACCGGACCGCAATACTACTATCCCGGCGGAGACGTTCAACTACGCTATCTGGTTGCCGCAAACACCGGCGCCCAGACCAAGAGCGGGCTTCTCGCGGCGTGGGACGTTACCCCGACGATACGCTCGAAATATTCGGCGACGGGTCTCTTTGGTTCGCAGCAATATCTGGTTTCGATCCCCGGCCTGCCCCAAGCGCTTGCAAACGACTTTGGGCAAACCTACACGGTGGGTACCGAACAGCAGCTCGGCCGTACTACCCAGCGGGGAGCGCGGTGGGGAATCGAAGCCAATGGGTTTTTCTCTCATTTGGTTAACGCGACCAACGGCGCCCCGGTCTACCAGGCGCGCGGGGTAACCTTCGGAATTTGGAGCATCTTTTGAAGGATGAACCAGCTTTCAGGAGTGCCTCCGTACCCCGCTCGAGCTTCCTAGCGAGGCTCGCAGGCGCGGCGATCCTTCCCTCTGCCATGTTAGCGCTGCCGCAGGCCTGCTCGGGCGCGGGCCCGGAGGGGCGGCGGCACTCCTTCGAACGATGGGTTCTGAACTATCAAGTCACGTCGAACGATCTTTGCAGGTACTACCGGTTTGGTCCGCACGCAGGTGAAGAATCGCCGCTGGCGACCGCGTACGCGATATTGTTGCTCAACGAAAGCCATCCCGACGTAGCAGATCGGCTCGTCGGCGGCCTCGGCCGCCTGCAAAAGGCCTACGCATCGAATCGCTTCGTGGGCGGCGGAGTGCCCTCGATCGCCAACGACCCGGCACCATTGTTCTACTCCTCGGATGCATTGGCCGCGACGAAAGCGGTTATGGAAGCGCATAAGCTCCGCCCCGACCCGGCCAAGCTTCGGATCGCGGGCGGATTCGTAGAATTCGTCAAGCGGATGGTGGACGGCGAGCGCCAAGGGATGCTCGTCGATAACCTCGATTTCCCAATGCAGTACGCCACTCCGGGCGGCCAGTTTCAGAATCTCTTGGTTCCCAACGTCGCGATGCTCTTCTGGGACGCCTTGCATGACTTCGCCCAGGCGAACGGGGATGGCGCGACCGCCAAACTCTTTGCGGGCGGTCAGGCGTTTTTGCTCCGCGCCCAGGCTGCAAATGGCGCGTATTACGACCACTATGATCCGGGCTACCCTCCGCGCGGTTACTCCGCGCAACGCTGGCGCTGGTACAAGATCGAGGACGATGGCCGAAAGATCGGCATCGGGGACAACATGATGATGTCGGCCCTGGGAGCGCAGCGCATGGGCCAGAAGAGCGCCGTCGACGCGTTCCTGCGCTGGGCCAAGCCAAAAGACGGTGCTTTTTTTGCCTACATCGATGTCGGCACCGGCGGCTCGGGGTTCCGCTCCGGATCGGCACCGTATTACGACGTGGTTACGTCGGCAATGTATTTCCAGCTGCTGGCAGTCGCCGGCCGGCTCGACAATGAAACGCGACGATCGCTCGAACACGTTTTCGGCTTGTCGGCCGCGTCCGATGGCGGCTATCGCTGGGGACTGCAGGTCGACGGCGGTGCGGTGCAGGATTCTGCCGAAGCGCTCGTCACCGGCTACTGGATCGCAATAACGTAGGTCGCCGAGGCGCCGTGCGGATTCTTGCAAAGTTAGGTTGCCGATGCGCGGGCATATTAGTCGTTTGCAGCGCCGTTTTCGCGGCGTGTTCGCCGATGAATATCGGGCCCGACGTTCGAGTCAACCCTGCAAACGCGTCGAGCGGGGTCGCCCATCCTTATCAAGTGATCTACGGTTTTAAGAACGTTCCGGATGCTGCGACGCCCTTCGACGGCCTCACCGAGGTCGACGGCACGTTTTACGGGACGGCCTATAGTGGAGGCAAGGAGGTCGGCGCGGTCTTTACCGTCGCGGCCGACGGTGCCGAGAGCGTTCTCTACGACTTCAAACGCGGCGCCGACGGCGCGAAGCCATTTGGCGGATTGACCGAAGTAAACGGCTTGTTATATGGCACGACCCAAGAAGGCGGTACAAAGGCGGATGGAACCGTTTTTTCGATTACGACCTCCGGAACGGAAACGGTGCTCCACAGTTTTAGCGGCGGCCAAGACGGAGAATATCCACGCTCCGATCTCACGAACGTTGCCGGCATGCTCTATGGCACGACGTATCTCGGGGGCTCGAGCCAGAACGGCACCGTCTTCGAGATCGGAGCATCGCAACCGGAGAAGGTACTCCATCGCTTCCGCGGGGGCTCCGACGGGGCGCATCCGTACTCGAGCCTCACGGCTGTAAACGGCCTGCTTTTCGGCACGACATCTGAAGGCGGAGGAGCGGGGAACTATGGAACTATCTTCGAGATTTCGATGTCCGGTCAGGAAAGCATATTTTACCGTTTCAAGGGCGGTGCCGACGGGGCGCAGCCGATCGCGGGCTTGACGCGCGTCGGCAACAAGCTTTACGGCACGACGCGGCTTGGAGGCGCGCGGGGGCTTGGAACGGTTTTTACGATCACGACCGCCGGCGTAAAAACGGTGCTCTACAGCTTCGAGGGAAGTCCGGACGGTGCGAAGCCGCTTTCCAAACTCGTCGTCGTGGGCGACGAGCTCTTCGGAACGACGAGCGCCGGCGGAACCAATGGCTACGGTACCGTCTACAAGATAGGTGAAAACGGCGCCGAAGTCATTCTCCACCGGTTCAACGAATCGCACGGCCGCGGTCCGGTGGGACGTTTGATGTATGCCAACGGTCAGCTTTACGGAACCACCGCGTGGGGCGGCGGCAACCCGCGCAAAAACGGACCCGTCTGCTGCGGAGTCGTCTACAAAGTGAAGCCGTGATGCGGGGAATTCGGGTCGTCTTCATCGTTATGGCTGCTCTCGTATTGACGGCCAGTTTTGCGAACACGCCGCCGGCGCCGCAGGCCGGGCTTTCGCAGATCGATCACATCGTAATAATCGTGCAGGAAAATCGCAGCTTCGATAACCTGTTCCACGGCTTTCCCGGAGCGCACTCGGTCTCGACGGGAAAACTGCCCAACGGAAAGACGACTGAGCTAAAGCCCGTCTCTCTCGCGGCCTTCTACGACATCTCGCACGGGCTTCAAGACGCCAAGACCGCCTACGATTCGGGCAAAATGGACGGTTTCGCCAACGAGTATAGCAACGGTCAAGGTAGCGGTGATCCGTATCCCCAGTACAAGTACGTTTCCAAATCCGAGATCACGCCCTACTGGGACATGGCACAGCAATACGTGCTGAGCGATCGGATGTTCTCTCAGTTGGACGGCAGCTTCGTTGCGCACCAGTTTTTGATCGCCGGTTGGGCGGGCCGAACGTACAATCACCCCGCCGATGCCCCCTGGGGCTGCGACGGCCCCTCCGGCAACGTCATCGGCGTGCTCAATGTAGCCGGGCAGCCCTACGGCGAAGAGACCCCGTGTTTCACCTACTCGACGATTGCCGGTGGTCTGGATTCAAAGGGCGTTTCGTGGCGCTACTACTCGCCGAAAACGGGCGACGGTTACCTTTGGAACGCATTCGATGCGATCGCGAAAATTCGCAACGGCCCGGATTGGCAAAAACACATGTCCTTTCCCGAGACCAAAATACTGAACGACGTCGCGAACGGCCAGCTCGCCGGCGTGACGTGGGTGATCCCGTCAAACGCGCTTTCCGATCATCCCGGCTCGAAGAGCAAACGTGGGCCATCGTGGGTGGCGTCGGTCGTTAACGCCATTGGGAAAAGTAAGTTCTGGTCCTCTACTGCAATCTTCGTGATATGGGATGACTGGGGCGGCTGGTACGACGACGTCAGCCCTCAACAGCAAGGCTTCGACGGGCTCGGCATGCGGGTGCCGCTGCTCTGCATCTCACCCTTCGCCAAACCGGGGTACGTCGACCATACTCCGTACCGGTTCGGAAGCATCTTGAAGTTCGTAGAGCAACGATTCGATCTGCCGGCGCTCGGGCGCAGCGACTCGGGCGCCGCGGCGCCGCTGAACTGCTTCGACTTCAAGAAGAAGCCCAGCGCGTTTCGCCCGATTCTCGCACCCTACGACGTCCGCGACGTCGAGGCCCACGCAACGAACACGGCGCCGGACGATGAATGATATGAACCTGCGGATAGGCGGATACGCGCTGCTTTTCGCGCTGGCATCGGCCGGCGGATGCTCGAGAGAGGGTGCCCAGACGCTACCGCAGACCATGCCGTTTCGCGTCCAGCCGGGCGCACAGCATTTTACGCTTCGTTTGAAACTGTACGTCTCCGATCCCGTCGCCAAGGCAGTGCACGTTTTCCAACTTACCGGGTCGGTAGTCAAGGAGCTTTCGACGATCACGCAGGGCATCGACGCGCCGGCCGGACTCGCCGTCGACAAATCGGGCGACCTCTTCGTCGCCAATACCGCCGGCAATACCGTTGCGGAGTACCGCGAAGGCGGCCACACGCCGGTCGCGACGTTCAGCAAGGATTTGACGGGTCCGATCGACGTTGCCGTCGATGGCAGCGGGATGCTCTACGTTGCGAATTTCTATTCGTTTCCCCACTCGGTCGTCGAGTTTCCCAAGGGTTCCGCGGAACCGTCGGCGACGATTCGAAATCCCTGCTCCTGCTACCCGACCGGTCTAACGCTGGATGGCGCCGGCAACATGTACGTGAACTACGAGAACCTCTACTGGTACATGTACTACTACGAATATCGGCACGGAACGACCAAAGGCGAGGATCTCGGCCTGCAGTCCGGATTGAAGTTCTGGGAAGACGGGGGGGTCGTGTCGAATAGCGCGGGCAGCCTGCTCGTAGCAAACGCCACGCTCCCCGGCGTTCAGGTCTTTGCCAAAGGCGGAAAATGTCACGGACTCTCTTGCATGCCAACGAAAACCTTTGCCGCGCAAGGCTCTCCACGTTTCCTCGCGCTTGATGCGGGTGGGCACTACGTGTTCGTAACCAACACGGCCGCTAACTCCGTCGACGAATACAGCTATCCGGCTGGGACGCGCATCAAGAGCATTACAAGCGGCCTCAAGAGCGTCTACGGCGTTGCGGTCAGTCCGCCGGCTTCCCTCGACGAAAGCCGTCGAACAGAGGATACAAAGTGAACATAATTAAGCTGCTCCCCTGCGCCGCGATGCTCGCGGCCTGCTCCCAATCGGGCAACTCCTCGGCGATTCCGCGTACGGCGGCTCTCGTGCGTGTCGATGGCGCTTCACGCAGCCAACCGGCCGCGGGCGGCACTTTCAAGCTGCTCTATCGGTGGACCGGGGGCCCCAACGGAGGCGGCCCATTTGCCGACCTCACCAGTTTAAACGGAGCCCTCTTCGGCACGACATACGCGGGCTGGTCGCCGCAGTATTACGGCACGGTCTTCAAAGTGACGACTTCGGGCGATGAAACGGTGCTCTATCGATTTACAGGGGGCAAGGACGGCATACGCCCGTTCGGGGGAGTTACGTACCTAAAGGGCGAGTTTTATGGAACGACGCAGCAGGGCGGCGCGCACAACTGCGGGATCGTTTTCACGATTACGCCGTCGGGCACTGAGCACACCCTCTATAGTTTTAAGTGCGCGAATGCCGACGGAAGCTATCCGCGCGCGAGCCTGGTAAACTTCAACGGTACCCTTTACGGCACGACCTACCAGGGCGGCGCGAACAATCTGGGAACCGTTTTCTCGATCACCCCGTCCGGCACGGAAAAGGTCCTTCACAGCTTTCGCGGCGGCCAGGACGGCGAGAAACCCTTCGCGAGAATGGTCGTGCTCAACGGGGCGCTTTACGGCACGGCGAGCGCCGGCGGCGGACCGGCCGGCGGGGGAGCCGTCTTTAAGATCACGCCGGCCGGCGCGGAGACCATAATCCACCGTTTCGCCGGCGCGGGCGACGGCGCCGAACCGCAGGCCCGTCTGCTCGTGGTTCGCGGGGTGCTTTACGGTACGACGCGCAAGGGCGGCACAAACAACAAGGGGAGCGTATTTGCGATCTCGCTCCCGGGCCAAGAAAAGGTGATTTTTAGCTTTAACGGGACCGACGGAGCCGCACCCGATGCCGGACTCGTCTTTGCCAAGGGCGTGCTTTTCGGGACGACGGCTTTCGGCGCTCCGGGTAACTACGGAGTCGTTTACAAGCTCACGAAGACCGGCACTCAGACGGTGCTGTATGCGTTTAAAGGTCAGCTCCAAGGCTTCGGGCCGGTGGCCGGCCTGACGGTGGTAAATGGCGTTCTGTACGGCAACACAACGTGGGGCGGTCAGAAAGAAGACGACTATTCGTGTTGCGGCATCGTGTACTCGGTGTCGCCGTGATGTGCAAAAGTGAGGGCTCCGAGATGTTGAAATTCCGCAGTCGTGCCGCGCTCAGCGCCGTGGTGGTGCTCCTTGCGAGTTCTGCCTGTGCGACCAGCCGCGTCAATCCCGTAGGCAGCGCGCCGCAGGGCATCGGGTCGCCGCTCTTCTCGCGTGACGCTGTGGCGAAGCCGGCCGACACGACGTCGATTCTCAAGAAGCTCACGAAGAACGTCGTGATCGGATCGACGGTCGATTCTCACAACGGCGACAAAGGTCCCCGTTCCATATCGATCGTCCCCAGCGGCCACGGGCTGCTGCAAAAAGGACAGTTGCTCGTATGCAACTTTAGCGATAAGTCCGGCGCGGCTGGAGCGGGGACCACGGTTGAAGTACTGAACCCAACTCCGGGTTCGAAGCCCACTCGCTTTGTTGCAGATGCCTCGATTAAGGGCTGCGACGGGAGTGTGATAACCGGTGCTTCCGAGGTGTATGTCGCGGGTTTTGCCGGGGGCACCGTTGTAAACTTCAACGAAGAGGCCAAGAAGATAAGGGCGTATACGGGTTCTCTATTCAAGGTGCCGCTCTCAGAGGTAAGCGCGAATCCAATGGAGCCCTATTCGCCGGCCTATGTCTACGTGAGCAACGCCGAGTCCGGGTCGATCGTCAGCATCAGTGTCGGCTTTTACGGTAACGGGCAGGCGACCGAAGTAGCGGACGGCTTTGCGGTGAACAAGTCCGCCCCTGGAGGCAAACTCGGCCCCTCGGGCCTTCAATACAACTCTTATCCCGATACGCTCGACATCGTCGATGGCGTGACGAACACCGTCGTTGAGTTCTTGCACGCGAGCAATCTGCTTGAGAAAGATGAGATCGTCGTTAAGCCGGGCGGCAAGACGTTCCAGTGCAAACACGCCAAGACGACCTGCGGGAAACTGATTCATGCCGGCTCGCCGTTAAACGCCCCGCTGGCCTCGGTGCTGCTGCCAAACGGAAACCTTATCGTAGCCAACACCAAGGGGACCGCCAACGAGCTCGTCGAGTTGACGCCCGCGGGCCAGATCCTAGCCACGAAGGTCGTCGACAAGAGCCATACCCAAGGCGTCTTTGGGCTGGCGGCAACGGGGACCAATGATACCAACGCGGCGTTGTTTTACACCGACACGAACTCCAACAGCGTGCACGAGCTCGAGCAGTAGCCCTGCGTGCAGCGCGAAAAACGAACGGGAGGCTCGCTACATGCGAGCCTCCCGTCTAGATGAGCGGAACGCAGAACCGTCGCTAGTCGGGAATGATTCCCACGTCGCCGGCCACGCAGGACGGACTGTAGTTGGGATTACAAGCGACGATGTGCTGGTCGTATTTAACCATCCCGCCCGAAGGCGCGAGCTGGAACCTTTCGGTGAGCGAGCCCTGGACCGGGTCGCCAGGATTCGGACTGAAGGCCCCGAGAACGCGATAGGACAGACGATGATTCTCGTAGGTAAACATCGTCTGGTCGAAGTACCACGCATCTTTTGAGCACGAAAAGCCGATCATGACGCAGGTTTGATACGTGGTCGTAGATCCCCACGTCACGTCCTCACACGAGAAATACTTTGACGGGCACGCTAACATTTGTCGCCCATGCGGATGCTTACGGGCGACCATGGCTAGATAGATATGCTGACCCATCGGCGCGACCGCCTTCGAAGCGCTGGAAACTGACTGCGAGCCACCGGGCACGGCTTGTGAGCCGCCAGAACATGCGGAAAGACCAAGTGTCGCAGCAACCGTTAGAACGAGTAGTATACGCACCTTGAACTCCTTCGCAGCTATGGTGCTAAACGATGCCACCGACGCAATGGTGGTGGAAACCGTGCAAACTACTACGGTAGCAACTCGCTCGCTTCCCCTGGCAAACGAGCCGATTACCAATGTTTGAAAACGTTGACGTATTAACGAAAAATGCGCGCTAGTTAGCACGCTAGTCAGCGCTTGCTCGCTCGTGCTGGAGCCCTCGGTTTTTCGCCGGCGTCGCAGTGTTGAAATCGCGCCGCGACGTCATTGCCAGCAGCTCGGATCGTTACTGACCGAATGGCCTTGTTGGCCTTTCCGGCGCCATCGGGGCAAGGTGATCCTGCGGGCCTGGGCCCGCCCTACTGATCCCCGGAACGTGATATGGTTGGACAACATGGGAGGATGACCATTACGCCCGCACTACCGCTTGAAATTCAGAGTCTCATAGATAACCACATCAATGGATTCAACACCCAGGACGGCGCCCTATTCCGAAGCGTTTTCGGCGACACGGCAATTATTATCGACGGTATAGCCCCATATCGCTGGCTGAATCCCAATGCTCCAGATAACTGGCTCGCTGATGTCCGCGAAATGGCGTAAGGACCTTCACGTGACCTATGAGCACCTCTCATACGAAATGGGGTTCTGGAATGTCGAAGGGTCCTATGCTTACGCCGTCATCTCAGGGACGCTGACCGTGACGATCAACAATCAAACCGTCGCTCGAACCGGCACCCTGGCGTACACATTCGCAAAGCACGGAGGCGAATGGAAGATCGAGTCACAGGCTTGGGGACGTACATCCTAGCCACTCCAGCTCCACTTCTACGCCGAAGTCTGGCGGGCAATTTGCGAGGCGGCCGGTCTACAGGGGGTGTCGTGGTCCATCGTCTCCGTCACAACTGCGCGATCCAGCTACTCCTTCACAACATCCACCCCGAGATCGTGTCCGAGAGGCTCGGCCACAAAGAAATCGGCTTTACCCTTAAGACCTGCAGCGCTTACATCCCGACCAATGCAGAAGGTCGCTGCCGGCGCCATGGGCGAAACCTTTGCGGCCCTACGGGACCTCAAGGGCAAGAACGAGGCCGCGTAAGGTGGACCTTAGGCGGACCAAGAAAAAGGGCCTAGGCCAAAAACTTAATAGATAAAGGCATATGCACCGCTAGCTCAATGGTAGAGCAGCTGACTCTTAATCAGTTGGTTGAAGGTTCGAGTCCTTCGCGGTGCAGAGATTTGAAAGCCTTGCGGGATATAATGTTTCGTGAGGCTTTCTTTTTCTCGAGTTTCGAGCATGTCCGGCAAATGCACGGCAGTTAGGCCGTTTTCCGTTTGGCGGGCTTAGCGAAGAGGCTCACCAGGCCGCGTACGCGTCCATGGTGAGGGTTATGGAAGCGTGGCTGAGCCGTTGCTGGACGACCTTCGGGTTAACGTTGGCCATGAGAAGAAGAACCGCACAACCTTACATGTTCCGCAAACATAATTCGTATCGGGATGCGCTTCTGCGATAAACGGGCCGCCAGAGAAGTTTAGCACGGCGGCGCCTTTAGGTGGCTTCGCTACGACTTGCAGGGTGACGCTTTTGCGCTTCCCGTTAGAACCTGCAGACTTACTCATTCGTACCCCTTACCCGGCTCAAGAGGCTCGCGGCTCGTGAACCATCTACTGGCGCGCCATCGCCACCTTGATCTGATCCTCGGCACTGATGAGGTGACTGTGGTCGTCGTCGCCGATATCGAGGCGAACCCATTCGACCTTTCCGTTGAAGGCGTTGCCGGTCGCGCCGTAATCCGGAGAGGCGGGCGAGCCGGTGTCGGAGCCAACGTCACACGCCTCGTCGGCCGAGTAACCCATGGGCTCGGTTTTATCGACGCGGCCTTTTCCAACTTCTTTGCCGTCGCAGTAGAGCGTGACGTCGCCGCCCTTGGCGAGGCCGCCCCCGTCGTATTTGAACTCCATTCGCACCTGATGCTTGCCGGACGGAATCGGCTGGGAAGTTTCGGTGAAGTAGTGTTCGAGGCCAAAGAAGTTGTAACAGTACTTCAGTCGCCCCTCGTTTGCGTAGAGCGTCCAGCCGCCAACGAAGCCGCCTTGCGTGACGATCACGCCCTTCGCGCCTTCGTCGGGAACGGTAATCTCCGCGGTCACAGAGTGCGATTTGTTTTTGAGGTTGATGATGCAGCCTTCGGCGACCCGCATGCCGGCAAAAAGCGTCTGCGACGTTCCGGTAACCAGTTGCGGACGGCCGGCGAGATCGGGGTTGATGCGTTCGTAGCTGCGGTCGTCAAGCGGTACGACGTTGTATTTCACCGCTTCGATGAGCCAGAGCCGCTGCATCTCCGCGAGCTTCTCTGGATGATCGGCGACCACGTTGCGTGCCTGCGACCAGTCGTCGGGAGCGTACAGTTCCCACACGTCGTCGTCGAACGGCGGCGGCTGGTCGGTCGTCCACGGGGTGCGGTGCTTGGTCACTGCCGTCCAGCCCTGGTGATACAGCCCGCGGTTTCCGAACATCTCGAAGTACTGGACCGAATGCTCTTCGGGAGCCTTTGCGTTGTCAAAGGTGGGCGCCATGCTCACGCCCTCCAGCGGCGCCTGGTCGATGCCGTTGACGCTGCGGGGTTCGGGAACGCCGGTAACGTCTAAAACCGTCTTCGCGACGTCGATAACGTGATGAAACTGATCGCGCGTCTCGCCCTTGGAGCGGATGCGGCTCGGCCACGCGACGATCGTACCGTTACGCGTGCCTCCGTAGTGCGAGGCAACCTGTTTGGTCCACTGATACGGCGTGCACAACGCGTGCGCCCAGCCGACGGCGTAGTGATTGTACGCCTTCGGCGTTCCGAAATCGTCGATCCGGCTGAGCAGAAACTCCGTCGTCTCGATGCCGGGCATTCCGTTAAGCGTCGTCATCTCGTTGAAGCACCCCTTGAGCGTGCCCTCCGCCGACGCGCCGTTATCGCCGATGATGTAGTAGATCAGCGTGTCCTCAAGGATACCGAGCTCGTCGAGCGTGTGAAAAAGGCGGCCGGCGTGATGGTCGACCTGCTCGAGAAATCCGGCGTAGATCTCCATCTGCCGCGCCAAGACCGGCTTGAGATCGGCCGGCATCTCGTCCCAGGCCGGGATCTCCGCATGGCGCTTGGTGAGTTCCGCATCCTCGGGAATCACGCCGAGTTCTTTCTGACGCGCGAACGTCTTTTCGCGCAGCTTGTCCCAGCCGTCGTCGAACTGGCCGCGGTACTTATCCGACCACTCCTTGGGAACGTGATGCGGCGCGTGCGTCGCGCCGGGAGCAAAGTAAACGAAGAACGGCTTATCGGGCATCATCGCTTTCTGCTGGCGAATCCACGTGATCGCGCGATCGGCCAGGTCTTCGGTCAGCGTGTAGCCTTCTTCGGGCGTCTTGGGCGGGTCGACGGCCCTCGTGCCCTCGTAGAGCCCCGGATAGTACTGGTTCGCCTCGCCGCCGACGAAACCGTAGAAATGTTCGAAGCCCGAGCCGGTCGGCCACTGATGAAACGGCCCCACGGGTGAAACTTCCCACATCGGCACTTCGTGGCACTTGCCGAACTGTGCCGTCGAGTAACCGTTGAGCAGGAGAATCTCCGCGAGGGGTGCCTTGCTCTTTGGACGGACGCTGCTATTGCCCGGCGCCGAGGTCGCCATCTCGGTGATCGCGCCCATGCCGACCGAATGGTGGTTGCGTCCGGTCAGCAGCGCCGCTCGCGTTGGCGAGCAGAGCGCTGTCGTATGAAAGCGCGTGTACTTCAAGCCGCGCCCGGCGAGCTTCTCGGCGTTGGGCGTGTGACACGGCCCGCCGAAGGCCGATGAGGCGCCAAAGCCGGCGTCGTCGATCAGCACGATCAGAACGTTCGGCGCGCCCGCAGGCGGGCGCAGGGGCTTGATGGGAGGATACTTCGTGTTCGGATCCTTCGCATCGTAGGTCGTGAGCCCGACGAACTGCTCGTCAGGAATCGGTAAGACGTCGCGTTTTAGGGCGTCACTGCTAGTCGACATAAGAATGGCGGGGTTCGGGCCACAGCGTCGGCACGACCTTCTCGCCTTATCCTCGGAGGTAAGCTGGAAAGACTTTCACGATGCCTGGCGGTAAATCTGAGCAATGGGACGTGTCGTACCGATTTTACGCATTCTCGACGTGGCGAAAGCAAAGGACTTTTATTGCGGCTTCTTAGGTTTTCAGATCGACTGGGAACATTATTTCGCTGCGAATCTTCCGCTGTACGCGCAGATATCGCGAGACGATGCCGTACTTCACTTGAGCGAGCACTTTGGAGACGGCACCTTCGGAGCGCACATTCGGATCGAGACGCCGGGGCTGCGCGCCTACCAAGAGGCGCTCCTCGAGAAACAGTACCGGCATTCGCGGCCCGGCCTGCGCAAACAAGAATGGGGCGAGATCTCGATGGCGATTGCCGACCCTCTTGGCAACGTCGTAACCTTTTACGAAACGTTGCCTAAAGAAGCGTAGCTGCAGCAGCGCCCGCCACGCGCCGCTACGGCGCCGCCGCCCAACTCTGCGTGATCTGCTTTAAGGTGGGTCGCGGCGTCAGCACGTCGAGTACGCCGCTCCCGCGCGAGACCGAGTTCAGCCCAAACCATGCCTCGTCGTTGCTGCATCCGGGATAGTGTCCGTTGAAGGCGATGTTGCCGACGTGCTTATCCTTGTTCCCGCTCTTCCACCACTCGTCGCTCCACTCAAAGTAGAAGCCGCCGGCAAGCACGCCGCCGTCTTCGAATCCGTCGCTCAGCCACCGGCCGTTGTTCCAGACCAGGTCGACGAGCCCCGGCATTCCTGGATCGCCGTTCTTAGGAAGCTCCTTGACGTCGCGGTTATCGGGGCCGGACTGTTTGTCGGGATGACACGCGCCGGGCTGATTGATGCCGTTGCGCCAGTCGTAGGTATTGGTCCAGTCGACGTGATACGCGGCGCTCGCGCCGTACTCGGTCAGCATCGTGGGTTTGCTCGTCGTCTGCTTGAGCTCTTTGAAGAGCGAGGTAAAGGTGCGTCCGCGGTAGATGTTAATTCCCCACGCGTCAACCGCCGCACCGAACTTCTCGCCCGCTTTGACGAAACCGATCTCCCCGTCGGGTTCGGAGGTCGTGACGATCTTGTCGGGATCGCCGCCGTCGGCAAAGCCCTTTTTCGCCGCCTTTGCGACCGTGTTGAAGCCTTGCCACCATTTCGCATTCGTGAGGAAGTTGTCGGCGCCGATCTCGTTGCTGATCGACACGCCGAAGACGGCAGGGTACTTCGCGTACTTCGCGTCGAGATCGTGATACTGCGTGGCCAGCGATTTGACGGCCCCGTCGTTGAGCAGTTTCTCGCCCGTAAAGTGGATGCTCATCAGAACGTAGACCGGCTTCTTCCCGCCGTTCCAGGCGGCGTTGAGGAACTTTGTGATCGGCCCGGTATCCTTGTCGAAGTCCGGCGGCACGACGTTGTAGACGTGGATCGCGTTGGCGCCTGCGGCACGGATGAGCGGAAGATCGCGCGACCAGACCGCTTCGTTGCCGTCGCGCAGCGCATCGTCGAGCATCGGCGGGTCGGAGACGTCCTTACCGATCGGCGTCGGCCAATAGACCAGGCCCTTAAGGAAGAACTTCTTCGCAGCGGCCGGCCGAATCGCCGAAGAATCCAGCCGGACTCGCTTGAGGTCGATGTAGCGGCCGTCGACGATGAACTCGGTGTCGACCTTCCCGGACGGGGCGGTCGAGGGCCCCGGCAGGGCCGTGTGAGGAATGTCGTTGGTGCTGTTGCACGCTGCAGCAAACGCAAAAAGAAGCAGCGCGATGGGAAGCTGACGCATCGGTCAATCATAGCAGAGCCACCAAGCGCCGCTACACCGGAAGGAAAAGCATCGGAGGCGTTCTATCTAAGGAGGTCGCCGGGCAAGTGGCGGAACTGGCAGACGCGCTGGATTTAGGTTCCAGTGGGGCGACCCGTCAGAGTTCGAGTCTCTGCTTGCCCATTGCGCGCTGCGCGCCAACGGAAGGGTTCGTGCGGAAGTAGCTCAGTGGTAGAGCATCGCCTTGCCAAGGCGAGGGTCGCGAGTTCGAATCTCGTCTTCCGCTAATTTATTAGATATGACCAGCTCGACTTTGACCCGACTCGCGCCCACCGAGGTGGCGCTTGAGTTCTCGATCGGTGCAGATGAGCTCGCGGCGGCCGAGGAGCGAGCCTACCGCAAACTCTCCAAAGGCGTGCGCCTGCCCGGATTCCGCGCCGGGAAAGTCCCTCGCAAGATTTTCGAGCAGACCTATGGCAGCGAAGCGGTCACGAGCCAAGCCGTTGAGGACGTGATTCCCGAGGTCTATGCCAAGGCGGTGCGCGAGCACGACCTCGACCCGGTGGATCGCCCCAAAGTCGAAGTGATCGAGGAGAGCGACGGGCGCCCGGTCCGGCTGAAGGCGACCGTCGAGGTCCGCCCGGCCATCGAACTCGGCAAGTACATGGGAATCAGCGTTGCTCGCCCGCCGATCGAGGTGACCGACGACGACGTGGAACGGAGCCTGGCCGCGCTCGCCAAAGAGCGTGCGACGCTCGTTCCGGTTGCCCGGCCCGCGGCCATGGGCGACCTTGCGACGATCGACTACGCCGGGACCATCGACGGCGTCCCGTTTGATGGCGGAAGCGCCCAAGGCCAGAGCGTCGACCTCTCCGAGGGCCGCTTCGTTCCAGGGTTCGTTGCCGGCATCGTCGGGATGAACGCCGGCGAAAGCCGGAACGTCGAGGTGCGCTTCCCCGATGACTATCCCTCGGCTGCGGTGGCCGGCAAGCCTGCCGTCTTCGCCATCAGCCTGCACGAACTCAAAGAATACGAACTGCCGGCAATCGACGACGAGTTCGCGCGGGCCGTTTCCAGCAACCAGACGGTCGAGGAATTGAGAGCCGACCTCCGCTACCGGCTCGAGGCCGTGGCGAAATCCCGCCGCCGCCGGGCCATCGGGAACGAGGTCGTCGAAAAGCTCCTCGCCAGCCACGATTTCGCGCTGCCGCCGACGATGGTCGAAGCGGAGCTCGACCGTCTGGTGGAGGATGCCGCGGCCGGCGCGGCCTCGCAGGGCGACGAAGATCTGCGAGCCTCGCTTCGCCCGGAGGCCGAATCGCGCGTAAAAACCACGCTTTTGGTCGAGCAGATCGCAAAAGCCGAAAAAGTCGCAGCGACGCCCTCGGACGTTTCCGAAGAACTCGAAACGCTCGCACGCCGATACGGTCAGCCGGCGGCGCGTATACGCAAGGCGCTAGGCAACAACTTGCTCTCCTTGATGGAGGGCATCGTGCGAACCAAAACGCTCGAGCTGCTGATCGATAGCGCGGAGGTCGAGGGCGACCAAGAAACTACGCGTTCGGTGTCGTAGTTAAACGATTCATGGGACATTTAGTACCGATGGTCGTGGAGCAAACGGCACGAGGTGAACGCGCCTACGACATCTATTCGCGGTTGCTCAAAGACCGCATCGTCTTCGTCGGCGGCGTGATCGACGACAATATGTCGAGTCTGGTCATTGCACAGCTGCTCTTCCTCGAAAAAGAAGACCCGGACAAGGACATCGATATGTACCTCAACAGCCCCGGCGGGAGCGTTACGGCGGGACTGGCGATGTACGACGCGATGCGCTTCATTAAGCCGGACGTGGCCACGATCTGCATGGGCCTGGCGGCCTCGATGGGGTCGATCCTGTTAACGGGAGGAGCCGCCGGAAAGCGGTATGCCCTTCCGAACTCCAAGGTCGTGATCCATCAGCCCTTTGTCCAGCAAATCGGCGGCCAGGCGACCGAGATCGAGATTGCCGCCCGCGACCTGGTCGCTACCCGGCATACGGTGGCGCGGATCTACCAGGAAACCACCAAAAAACCGCTCGACCAGGTTCTCAAAGACATCGAGCGGGATTATTATATGACTGCCCAGGAGGCCAAGGACTACGGGATAATCGACGAAATTATCGAAAACCGCCATGGCTTGCCGATACCGGCATAGGAGGTAGGGGGACCCCGGAAGCTGATGTTTCGCTTTGGAGACGACAAAGGTCAGCTGAAATGTAGCTTCTGTGGAAAGTCCCAGGAGCAGGTTCGCAAATTGATCGCCGGCCCAGGGGTCTATATTTGCGACGAGTGCATCGAGCTTTGTAACGAGATCATCGAGGAAGAGCTCTACAAAAACGTCGACGAGAGCCTGCGCCTACGCAACATCCCGAAGCCCAAAGAGATCAACCACATTCTCAATCAGTACGTGATCGGGCAGGAGCGCGCGAAGAAGTCGCTGGCCGTCGCGGTCTACAACCATTACAAGCGCATCAACGCCGGCGGCACGGCCGACGACGTCGAGCTTCAAAAGTCGAACATTCTGCTGGTTGGGCCGACGGGTTCGGGCAAGACCTACCTCGCACAGACGCTGGCGAAGATCCTCGACGTTCCGCTCGCGATGGCCGATGCGACCTCGCTGACCGAGGCCGGCTACGTCGGCGAAGACGTCGAGAACATTCTGCTGAAGCTCATTCAGGCGGCCGACTACGACGTCAAGCGCGCCGAAAAGGGCATCGTCTACATCGACGAGATCGACAAGATCGCGCGAAAGAGCGAAAACCCCTCGATCACCCGCGACGTTTCGGGCGAAGGCGTGCAGCAGGCGCTGCTCAAGATTCTCGAAGGCACCACGGCCAATGTCCCGCCGCAAGGTGGCCGCAAGCATCCGCATCAAGAGTTCATCCAGATCGATACGACCAACGTGCTCTTTATCTGCGGCGGCGCCTTCGACGGCCTCGAACGGATCATCGAGTCCCGGGTCGCGGCGAATAACATGGGCTTCCGGGCGCAGCCCGAAGGCAAGCGCGACATGCGGCTGGGCAAACTCTTCCAGCAGCTGATGCCCGAGGATTTGCTGCGCTTCGGCTTGATTCCGGAGTTCATCGGGCGTCTGCCGATCGTCGTAACGCTCGATGCGCTCGACGAGCTGGCGCTGCGCCGCATCCTCACCGAACCGCGCAATGCACTCGTTCGCCAGTTCCAGAAGATCCTCAACATGGATGGCGTCGACCTGCAGTTCACCAAAGAAGCGCTCGTCGCGATCGCCAACAAGGCACAGCGCCGCAAGACGGGTGCGCGCGGACTTCGCTCGATTCTGGAAGAGACGATGCTCGAGGTGATGTACGATCTCCCCTCACTGCAAGGCGTGAAGAAGTGCGTCGTCAACAAAGACGTCATCGAGAAGAAAGAGGCGCCGACGTTGATCTACCACCCCGACCAAAAGAAAGATATGCCGGCTTAGGGGCTACATTTGCCCCATCTCTTCGTCGCCGAGAGCCTCGATTACCAAGTCGTAAACTTCGGCTCTCGGCTCCTCGACCTGGGCCAAATCTAACCCCTAACCCCCGCTCCGGTTCGCTTTCACCAAGCTTCATCGTTCTGAGCGCTCTGAGAGGCGGCGTTGGCGGCGGTGCTGAACGCAGGCCCACCGATGGACCGCCCTAAGCAGTACGATCCGCAGGCGACCGAAGCGCGCCTGTACGCGCACTGGGAGCGCAACGGTTACTTTCACGAGGACCCGGATCCGGCACGGCCGCCATTTATCATCTGCATGCCGCCGCCGAATGTAACGGCCCGCGCGCATTTGGGGCACGGCTCGACCTACGCGCCGATGGACGTGCTGACGCGCTACCACCGAATGCTTGGGGACAACGCGGATTGGCTGCCGGGCCTCGATCATGCGGCGATCGCCACCGAGGCGGTGCTGATCAGAGAGCTCGGGAAGGAGGGCCGCCGCCGCGAAGACCTCGGCCGTGAAGCATTCGTCGAGCGAGCGTGGGAGTGGTCGCGAACGTACGGCGGCCAAATCTTCGAACAGTTTCGCCGGCTCGGCTTCGGGCCGGACTGGCAGCGCTCGCGCTTTACGATGGACGACGCCCTCTCGGCGGCGGTCCGGCGCGTCTTCGTCACCCTTTATCGCGACGGCCTGATCTACCGCGGAACGCGTCTGATCAACTGGGATCCGACCGCGAAGACCACCGTCTCCGATGCCGAGCTCGAATACGTCGAGCGCGACGGCACGCTATGGCGTATCCGCTATCCGTTCGATAAGAATGATCCCGATAGCGGCATCGAGATCGCGACGACCCGCCCCGAGACGATGCTCGCCGACGTCGCCATCGCCGTGCATCCCAACGACGAGCGATACGCGGCGCTCGTCGGGCGGAGCGTCTGGCTGCCGCCGCTCTTCGATCGTGCGATTCCCATCGTCTCCGACGAGGCCGTCGATCCCGAGTTTGGAACGGGTGCCGTCAAGGTTACGCCGGCGCACGATCCGACCGACTACGAGATCGGCCTGCGCCACTCGCTGGAGATGCCGTCGGTGATCGGACTCGACGCGCGCATAACCGGAGCGGACTGCAGCGTCGGTCCGTATCTGGGGCTGGATCGCTATGCGGCACGGGAACGAATCGTTGCCGACCTGCAAAAAAGTGGTGCGTTGCTCGAAGCGCAGCCGCACCGGCATTCCGTTGCCACGAGCGAACGCAGCGGCGATGTCGTCGAGCCCTTGCTGTCGCTCCAGTGGTTCGTTCGCATGGCGCCGCTCGCGAGGCCGGCGCTCGACGCCTACCGCGACGGACGGGTCCGCTTCGTTCCCGAGCGGCACGGACGCACCTACGAGCGCTGGCTCGAAAATATCCGCGACTGGAACGTCTCGCGTCAGATCTGGTGGGGACACCGGCTTCCCGTTTGGTACGCGCCCGACGGCCGCGAAGTCGTCGCCGAGAGTGAAGAAGAGGCGCGAGAGATCGCACGGCGCACCTACGGCACGACCGATCTTACGCGCGATCCCGATACGCTCGACACCTGGTTCTCGAGTGGCATCTGGCCGTTCTCGATTCTTGGTTGGCCGGAGGAGTCGCCGGAGCTGCGTTGCTGGTATCCGTCGCAAGCGCTGCTGACCGGCGGCGAGATCATTTTCCTCTGGGTCGCGCGCATGGTAATGCTGGGCCTCTACTTCATGAGGAACGTCCCGTTTAGCGACGTGGTCATCACCCCGCTGGTTTTCGACGCGGCCGGGCGGAAGATGTCGAAGTCGCTCGGCAACGTGATCGATCCGATGGACCTCGCCGACAAATACGGCGCCGACGCGTTTCGCCTCTCGATCCTGCGGCAGATGCGCCTCGAAAGTCAGGAGATTCGCTACCACGAGTCGCGCTGTGAGGAGGCGCGCAACTTCAACAACAAGATATGGAACGCAACTCGCTACCTGCTTGCGTTGCCCGAGGGTCTGCCGCAAGCCGCCACGCTCCCGGCCGCCGGCGCGCTAACCATCGCCGACAGATGGATCCTCACTCGCCTGCGCGAGACGGTCGTCCGCATGAGCGAACTGTTGAGCGCCTACGACTTCGGCAACGCGGCCGAAACCATCTGGCGTTTCCTTTGGTACGAGTACTGCGACTGGTATGTGGAAGCCACCAAAGCGCAACGGAACCGCCCGACGAGGGCGGCGGTGCTCTCATTCGTCTGGAACAACGCGATGCGTTTGCTCCACCCGATCGCACCCTTCATTAGCGAGGAGATCTGGCTCGCGCTGCCCCACGACGGACCGACGATCGTGACCGCGAACTGGCCCGACGCCTTCGAGATCCCCGCCTTCGACGAGGCGGCGGCGGAGTTTGCCGCCCTGACGCGCGCGATCGAACGCGTCCGCAACCTGCGCGCCGAGATCGGCGTGCATCCCAAGGAACGCATCGCAATTGCGGTGCCCACGAATGTCCCCGACGAGCCGGCCGAGCTGCTCGCACTCTTCGCCGCCGGCACCATCGAGCGCTCGGGGCCGGCTGGGGCATCGCTCGAGGAGGCGCTCGCCTCGGTCAGCGTTCACGCACCGCACGGCGTCCTCGAGGAGCGCTATCGCAAGGAAGTGGCGCACCTGCGGTCGGAGATCGATCGCGGAGAGAAAAAGCTCGGAAATGAAGCCTTCGTCGCAAACGCCGCGCCGCACGTCGTCGCGAAAGAGCGCGAGAAACTGCAGGGATACCGTCGCGACCTCGAGCGCGTCGAAGCGGCGCTGCGCGCGCTAAAGGAGCCCGCATGACCGCTACCGCGCCCTATCGTATTTTGGCCAAGCGTGACGAGATCGCGCGCGTCATCTCGCGCCTCGCGTACCAAATCGTCGAACCCAACGAGGCGCAGGACGAACTCGTCATCCTCGCCGTGCGCCGCGGGGGCGAGGCACTGGCCGTGCGAATCGCCGCCGAAATCGAACGGATCGCCGGCCGCATGCCGGCGCTCGGGTTCCTCAATATCAACCTCTACCGCGACGACCGAGTGACGCACGAGCTGCCGGAGTCGCAGATTCCCGTCGACCTCTCCGGGCGGCACGTCGTCATCGTCGATGACGTGCTCTACACCGGGCGCACGATTCGCTCGGCGCTCGACGCCGTCACCGACTTCGGAAGGCCCGCGGCGATCCGCCTCTGCGTGCTCGTCGACCGCGGCCTGCGCGAGATCCCGATTCAGCCCGACTATGTAGGCCGGTTTACGCCGACGTCGCGCAATCAGCGCGTAAAGGTCGTTCTCTCGCCGCAGCCCTCCGACTCGGACGAAATCGATATCCTGGGAACCACCGATGCGGATTCGCCGTAGCCTCCTCGATCTCGACGATCTGACCGCTGAAGAACTCGCGTACATTTTCGACCGCACGACGCAGTTCGAACAGACGCCGCCCGGGCCGAGGCTCGCCGGTAAAGCCTGCGTCAACATGTTTTTCGAGGAGAGCACTCGCACGTTCACCTCATTCAACCTCGCCGAACTGCGGCTGGGGGCCGACGTCGTGAACCTCGTCCCGCGCAATTCGAGCCTGGCAAGCAAAGGCGAGACGCTCGAAGATATGGCGATGACGCTGGGCGCGATGGGGATCTCCGTCGTCGTCGTGCGCCATCCGCAGGCCGGCTTCCCCGCGAAGATCGCGCTGGGCTTCGACGGGCACGTGATCAATGCCGGCGACGGCGCGCACGCCCATCCGACGCAGGCGCTGCTCGACATCTACACCCTGATCGAAGAGTTCGGCGATCTTGCCGGGCGCTCGATCGCGATCGTCGGCGACGTTCTGCATAGCCGCGTCGCGCATTCGGCGATTCGTGGTCTCGGACGGCTCGGTGCGAGCGTCGTCCTCGTCGGCCCGGAGCCGTTTCTGCCGTCCAGCTATGCCGGCAACGGCGTCCGCGTCGAACGCGATTTCGACGCGGTGCTGCCGGACGTCGACGCGATCGTTTTGCTGCGCATTCAGCGCGAGCGCTTCGCCGCGATGCCGATCACCGATACGGAGTACGTGAGCGCGTACCGGCTCGACGCACGAAGGCTCAAGTCGCTGCGGCGAGAGGCGATCGTCATGCATCCCGGGCCCTACAACCGCGGGATGGAGCTCGACGATTCGGTGCTGGCGTTCGCAGGCTGGCGCTACGCACGCCAGGTGCACCACGGCATCGCGATCCGAATGGCGGTTTTGGATCTGCTCGTTAACGCGAGAAGCCTATAACCGATGGAAGCCCTCCTCATCAAGGGCGGCAGGGTCGTCGACCCCGCGAACCGCTTCGATGGACTGCGCGACGTGCGGATCGGCGCTGGAGTCATCGAAGCGATCGGCGAGCACTTGACGGCGCGAGAAGAAGAGCTCGTCATCGACGCCCGCGGGTCGATCGTCGCTCCCGGCTTCGTCGACATGCACGTGCACCTGCGCGAACCCGGCTATCCCGAAAAGGAGACGATTGCGACCGGCACGGAGGCCGCCGTCCGAGGCGGCTTTACCAGCGTTGCCTGCATGCCGAACACGAAGCCGGCGCTCGACGCGCCGGCAACGCTCGAGCGGCTGCGCGAGCAAATCGCTCGCGAGGCTCGCTGCCGCGTCTACCCGATCGCCGCCATGACGCTCGGGCGTCTGGGCTTGGAACCGTGCGACTACGAAGCGCTCGTGCGCGCGGGCGCCGTCGCGTTCTCCGACGACGGCGACACGATCGCCGGCGCGCCCGTCGCGCTCGCGGTAGCGCAGCGCGGCCGCGCGGTCGCCGGCGTCTTCATTTCGCACTGCGAAGATCCGAGTTTCCCGAGTGCTGCGGGCCGGCCGCCGATGGCCGAAGACCTCGCCGTCGCGCGCGATCTCGTTATCGCCGCGGCGACGATGAAGAACTGGCACGTCGCGCATCTCACGACGCGGTGCGCGCTCGATCTCGTGCGCGTCGCACGCCGGCAAGGAGCGCCGGTAACGTGCGAAGTGACGCCGCACCATCTGATCCTTACCGGCGAGAGCGCGCGCGAGCTCGGCCCCGCGGCGCGCGTCAACCCGCCGCTGCGTGAAGAAGAAGACTGCGCCGCGCTGCGTGAAGGCGTTCGCGACGGCACGATCGATGCGTTCGCCAGCGATCACGCACCGCACACGAGCGCGGAAAAAAGCGGCGCCGGCGGAACCATCGCTCCCGGCTTCTCCGGCTTGGAGGTCGCGGTGGGCGCCTACGCGCACGCGCTCCCCGATCTGCCCGTCTCCCGCTTCGTCGAAATGCTGTCGACCAATCCCGCGCGCATCTTGGGAATCGCCGGCGGTTCGCTGGAGCGCGGCGCGCGGGCCGACGTCACCATCTTCGCGCAGCGCGAGTGGATCGTAGATCCGGCCGCGTTCGCATCGAAGGGTAAGTCGACGCCCTTTGCGGGCTGGAAGCTGCCCCGTAGAGTTCTGGCGACGATCGTCGGCGGCGAGCTTCGCTATCGAGCCGAGATTGCCGTATGACGGCGTTAACTCCGGCGGCGCTGTTCTTGGCCGACGGCAGCCGTTTCGACGGCCAGGGCCTCGGCGTCGAGGGCATCGCGCTAGGCGAGGCGGTTTTCTATACGGGGATGACCGGTTATGAAGAAGCGCTGACCGATCCGTCGTATGCGGGGCAGATTCTGACGTTCACCTACCCGATGATCGGGAACTACGGCATCTCGGGAAGTGCCGCGCAGTCCGGCCGCCCGTGCGCCGCCGCGACCGTGATCAAACAGATCGCCCATCACCCCTCACACCACCTTTCGAAGCAGAGCTTGCCGTCGTGGCTTGACCAATGGCTCGTTCCCGCCCTCGTCGAGGCGGATACGCGCGCGATTACGATTGCGCTGCGGGAACACGGAACGATTTGGGCGGCGCTGGCCGTCGGCGAGCCGGCTTTGCGCGAGGCCGAACGGAGCCTCGCCGACTACGTGCGCACCGCTAACACGAAAGCGCTCGTTCCCAGCGTTGCCGCGCGCGAGGCCTTCGTCGCGGCGTCCGGTCCCGGCCCCAGAATCGTCGTGATCGACTGCGGCGTCAAACGCGCGATCCTGCGGCAGCTCGAGGCGCTCGGGGCGGCGGTCTCGGTCGTTCCCTACGACGCGAGCGCCGACGAAGTGCTCGCACTCGAGCCCGACGCGGTCGTCGTCTCGCCCGGGCCTGGAGACCCGACCGATCTCACGCAGACGATCGACGCGCTTCGCGGGCTGGTCGGTCGCAAGCCGCTCTTCGGCGTCTGTTTGGGGCATCAGCTGCTGGCGCTGGCGTGCGGCGGCAGAACCTACAAGTTGCCGTACGGGCATCGCGGCGGGAACCAACCGGTGAAGGAGCTCGAGGCCGGGGCGGTGATCGTCACCGCCCACAACCACGGCTACGCCGTCGACGCGCAGTCGCTTCCCGACGATCTCGAGGCAACGATGACCAACCTCAACGACGGCACGAATGAAGGCTTCCGTCACCGCACCCTGCCAATTGCGGCGGTGCAGTTTCATCCGGAGGCGTCGCCCGGCCCATTCGACGCGCGCTATCTCTTCGCGAAGTGGCTTTCGGGAGTCTCCCGAGCTTGACGCGTCTCCTAACCGGCCTGGTCGCCGCCGCATTCGCGGCGCTTCTTTCCTGCAGCATGTGCACCGCACAGAGCCTGCAGCGGCTCTCGGTTGAGTCGTTCGTGCTTTCCGCCGACACGACTCGGCCGCGGGTCGACGCGCCCTTTCACCTCATCGTTTCGCTGCGCGTGCGCGAGCGCGTGAGCGAGATCAACAACATCGAACTGCCGCTGCTCGCTGCGCTCGAACTGCTCGGCGACGAGCGGGAGATCACGAGCGATTCTCACGGATCGCAGTACCGCGAAGTGATCACCGTCGTCGCCCACGACCCGGGAACGCTTGCGATCGCGCCGGCGACGCTGCAAGCCGTCGACGCGCGAGACGGCCACCCCAAAGAGTGGTACACGAATGACCTGAAACTCGTCGCGGGGCAATCCCCCGAGCGAATCGCCTCCAGCGTCCGCTCCGCGTTGCTCGGAGTGGTTTGGATCCTCGCGCCGCTCGTGGTGCTCGTCGCGCTCGGCGTCATCGTCCTCTTGGCGGTGCGTGCGGCGGCAAACCGCCCCAGAGTCGTGGTTCCAATCGTCCTCGAACCCGTCGCGCCGCCGCCTCCGCAGCGGACGCTTCGCCAGCAAATCGAAGACGCACTGGTGGTCTTGAGGGCCGAACGCACGAGAGCCGCCGCGGTACGCGTTCGCGCCGCCGTCTGGCGGACGATCGGCGCCTCCGAAGGGGCGACGCTCGCCGACGTGCTGCGCCGTCCCGGAACCGATGACGTGCCGCTGCGCGACGTGCTGATCGCGCTCGAGCGCAGTGCCTTTACCTACGACGCCGATCTTGCACCGGCGATCGAAGACGCGTGCGGCGCGCTCGAGCGGTACGCAGGATCGCTCGTATGATCGCGGCACGGGAACCGGGCGATCTTCGCGCCGCGCTCGCGAAGACGATCGTCGGACAAGAGGCGGTCATCGAAGGCCTGCTCCTCGCACTGCTCTGCAACGGCCACGTGCTGCTCGAGGGCCCGCCGGGGCTGGCAAAAACGCTGGCCTGCCGGTCGCTGGCCGCCGCGCTCGAAGGCGAGTTCAAACGGGTTCAGTTCACGCCCGATCTGCTCCCCAGCGACATCGTCGGCACGCGGATCTTCGATCAGCGGGAGAGCAGCTTCGCAACGGTGCTCGGCCCGATCTTTGCCAACGTCGTGCTCGCCGACGAGATCAACCGCGCACCGGCGAAGGTGCAGTCGGCGCTGCTGGAAGCGATGCAAGAGCGCCAAGTAACGATCGGACCGCAGTCGCACGCGCTGCCCGACCCGTTCGTCGTCATGGCGACGATGAATCCGCTGGATTCCGAGGGGACCTACGCGCTGCCGATCGCCCAGATGGACCGCTTTTTGATGAAGATCAACGTCGGATATCCGACCCGCGATCAGGAACGCGAGATCCTCGATCGCTTTGCGCTAGCCGATACGCAGCCGGTACGCGCGGTGGCGACGCTCGACGACGTTCGCAGCTGGCGCGCCGCAGCGCACGAAGTGCACATCGACGAGAAACTCAAGCGCTACATCGTCGACCTGGTGGCGATTACACGCGAGGCGGAGGGGGTGTCCGTACGTTCGAGTGGAGGCGCGACGCATCGCGCCTCGGAGCTGATCGACTACGGCGCGAGCCCGCGGGCGACGCTGGCGCTGGCCTTCCTCGCGCGCGGACGGGCGCTGCTCGACGGCCGGGACTTTGCGCTGCCCGACGACGTGCGCGCGGTGGCGGCGGCCACGCTGCGCCATCGAATCGGCTTCAATTACCGGCTCGCAACCGAAAACATCGCCGCCGACGAGGTGATCGCCGCCATGATCGCCGCGGTTCCCGCACCGTAGGGGAATGACGCTCCGAGAGGCGCTTCTGCGCGCGCGCCGGCGGCCGCGTCACTTCGGCGCCGGCTCGCCGACGATCTATCGCGGCGACGGCTACGAGTTTGTCGAGCTGCGATCGTACGTGCCGGGAGACGACGTGCGGCGCATCGACTGGGCCTCCACCGCGCGCTCGGGCGAGCTGCAGTCGCGCGTCGTGCTCGAGGACGTCACGCTCACGCTCGCCGTCATTCTCGACACCTCAGGCTCGATGTGCGTCGGCCGGCGCCGCCCGCTGCTGGCGGCCGGACGCGAGGCGCTGGACGATTGGTTCGGGGCCGCAATGTCGGACGATCGCTGCATTCGCGTCGACGGCGCGAATATCACGCCGGCGGCGCTCCAGCGCGGCTCACGACGGGCCGTCGCGCACCGCGACGCCGCGGACGAGTTCGACTTGGGGCGCACGCTGCGCACTGCGCGCGCGGCTCTGCCGCGCGGCACGGCGCTCTTAGCGATCTCCGATTGGTACGACCTTGGCGAGCAGTTCGATCGCGAGCTGGCCGATCTCGGGTCGCGTTTCGATTGCACTGCGCTCTTGGCGCGCGATCCTTGGTACGAGCAGCTGCCGCTGGCCGGGATCGTTCGTCTGCGCGGCGCCGAGGGCGGCGAACTGCGTGGCTACATTGGAAAGCGCGAGCGCGCGTCGTATCACGCGGCGGTGCGCGCGCGCGAAGCAACCCTGCTTCGCCGCTTCGAAACCGCGAACTGGCGAACCGGCGTGCTGCGCGAAGAGAGCGGGCGCGGTTCGCTCTTAGCCGCCTTTGGTTTACGCTCGTGAGCTTCGATCATCCGATTCGTCTGGTGGTGGGGATCGTCGCGTTGATCGCGTTCGGCTTTCTCTACGCGCTGCTGCAGCGGCGCGCGACCTCGCAAGACCTTGCTTACAGCAGCGTCACCTTCTTCGCGCAAGCCGCGAAGCCGCGAGCGTGGATCCCGCGCGCCCTACAGGCTCTTTGGATCGTGGCGCTGGGCGCCGTCGTGCTCGGGGCAAGCGGTCCGCACCTCTCGCTCTACCTTCCGGCGCGCGACGGGAGCGTCTTCATCTGTATCGATACGTCGGGCTCGATGTCGTCGACCGATGTCTTTCCGACACGCGCCGCGGCGTCGAAGGCAGCGGCCCGAGCCTTCATCGGCGAGAGCCCACCGGGCACGAAGATCGGCGTGATTGCTTTTGCGGGTGCGGCGGGCGTCGTCGTTCCGCTCAGCGCCGACCATCAGGCGGTGATCGCCGGGCTCGATGAGATTCCCGCGCCCAACGGCGCGACGGCGATCGGCGACGCGCTCGCGATGGCGGCGCGCCAGCTCCCGCCGCGCGGGCACCGGGTCGTTATCTTGATCACCGACGGCGTCAACAACAGCGGAACCGATCCCGCGGAAGTGGCGCAATACCTCGGCGCACATCACATTCCGATATATACCGTCGGCATCGGGACGCCCAACGGCGGACTCATCCCCGGGACGAACCAAGAAGCCACGATCGATGAGGAAGCGCTGCGCAGCTACGCAGGTGCCAGCGGCGGCGCGTACGCGCGCGTCGAGAATGCCGCGCAGCTGCGCGACGCGCTCGCGCGCCTGGGCCGCATCACCTCGCTGCAGAAACAGCACGTCGATGCATCCGTGCCGTTTGCCGTTGCGGGCGCGCTCGGCATGCTCGTCGCGTTTCTGCTGGGATTCGGCTTGGGCCGGTATCCGTGAACTCGCCGATCGAACTCTTGAACGGATGGATCGCCGATGCCGGCGGCGGCAGCCGCTTGGAGGCAATCGCAATGTGCTTGGCAACCGCCGACGCTCGGGCGCGCCCGTCCGCCCGCATGGTCCTGCTGCGCGGACTCGACGATCGCGGCCTGCGCTTCTACACCTCGTACGGAAGCCGCAAGGCGGAGGATCTCGCGGCAAATCCTTTTGCGGCCGTAACGTTCTACTGGCCGTGGATCGAGCGCCAAGCTCGTGTCGAGGGTGAGGTGAAGCAGCTCGCCGAGAGCGAGTCGGACGAGTATTTCGCGGCGCGCCCGCGCGGGCACCAGCTTGCTGCGTGGGCCTCCGAACAGAGCGCCGAGATCGAGTCGCACGCGCTGCTATCCGAGCGCTACGAGCACTTCGAGCAGCGCTTCGAAGGGGAAGAAGTCCCGCGTCCGCACTCCTGGGGCGGTTATTTGCTCGTACCGGACTACTTCGAGTTTTGGCAGGGCCGCCCCAATCGGATGCACGAGCGCACGGCCTACGAACGCCGCGGCGGCGATTGGCGCAGGCGCCTCCTGCAGCCGTAGCCGATAGGGACCGCAGCACCGCTCCCCAAACACAGAGGCCCGAAGTGTCGCGGCGGAACGTCATGGTCATCGGCTCGGGACCGATCGTCATCGGGCAGGCCGCCGAATTCGACTACGCCGGCGTTCAAGCGTGCCGCGCGCTGCGTGAGGAAGGCCATCGAGTCGTCCTCGTCAACTCGAACCCCGCCACGATCATGACCGATCCCGAGATCGCGGATGCGGTCTACTTAGAGCCGTTGACGACGGCCTCGGTCGAAGAGATCGTCGCGCGCGAGCGGCCCGACGCGCTGCTCCCGACGCTCGGCGGCCAGACCGGCCTCAACCTTGCCGTCGAGCTCGACGAAGCCGGCATCCTGCAGCGCTACGGCATCGAGCTGCTCGGAACGCCGATCGATACGATCCGCCTCGCCGAAGATCGCGAGCGCTTCAAGCTCAAGATGCAAGAGATCGGCGAGCCCGTCGCCGAGAGCGCGATCGTCACCGATATCGAAGCGGGCGTCGGCTTTGCGGAGATCGCCGGCTATCCGCTGGTCGTGCGTCCCGCCTACACGCTGGCGGGCACGGGCGGCGGCATCGTTTCGAACGAGGCCGAGCTGCGCACGACGCTGGACGCGGGGCTCTCGGCGAGCTTGATCCATCAGGTCCTGCTCGAAACGTCGCTGCTGGGCTGGAAAGAGATCGAGTACGAAGTGTTGCGCGACGCGGCCGACAACTGCATCGTCGTCTGCAACATGGAGAACATCGATCCCGTCGGGGTCCACACCGGAGATTCGATCGTCGTCGCTCCCTCGCAGACGCTCTCGGACCTCGAGTACCAAATGCTGCGCACCGCCAGCATCAACGTCATCCGCGCCCTCGACGTGCAGGGCGGCTGCAACATCCAGTTTGCGCTCCACCCCACTAGCAGCGAGTACGCGATCATCGAAGTAAACCCGCGCGTTTCGCGTAGCTCGGCGCTCGCGTCCAAAGCGACGGGCTATCCGATCGCCAAGATCTCGACGCGCATCGCGCTCGGGCAACGCCTCGATCAAATCGAGAATCCGGTCACCGGCGTAACGAAGGCCGCCTACGAACCGACGCTCGATTACGTCGTCGTCAAGATTCCGCGCTGGCCGTTCGACAAGTTCCCGATCGCGGACACGCTGATTGGAACGCAGATGAAGTCGACGGGTGAGGCGATGGGGATCGGGCGGACCTTTCGCGCGGCGCTGCTCAAAGCGGTGCGCGGCCTCGATCTCAACCGTGAGACGCTGACCGGACCGCTGCGCGAGTGGAGCGACGGCGAGCTCGAAGCGGTCATCGCGCGGCCGACCCACGAGCGCCTCTTCGCCGTCTGCGAACTGCTCGCGCGCAGTGCGGAACGCGGTGCGACGATCGAGCGGATCGTGGAACTCTCGGCGATCGATCGATTCTGGCTGCACGAGCTCGCGGAGCTCGTCGAGCTCGAACGACGCGCGCGCGGGGGCAACGGCGACGCGGCAACGCTGCTCGCGGCGGGATACTCGACCGCGAGCTTCGGATCCCCGAGCGGTGAGGGGAGCGCGTTTCGCATGGTCGACACGGCCGCCGCCGAGTTCCCGGCGAAGTCGCCCTACTACTATCTCTCGCGCGGCGAGCAGGATGAGATGCGCCCCACGCCGGCGCAGGCGGTCGTCGTCGTGGGAAGCGGGCCGATTCGTATCGGGCAAGGCATCGAGTTCGACTACAGCTGCGTGCACGCGGCTTGGGCGCTGCGGGCTGCGGGCCGCTCGCCGGTCGTCGTCAACAACAACCCGGAGACGGTGTCGACGGACTTCGACATCTCCGACACGCTGGTCTTCGAGCCGCCCGGCGCCGATGAGGTCGAGGCGGCGTATCGCGCGACCGCTGCCTGCGGAGTCATGCTCGCGTTTGGCGGACAGACGGCGATCAACCTCGCCGGGGAGCTGACCCGGCGCGGCGTCACGATCGTCGGAAGCGATCGCAAGTCGCTGGATATGGCGGAGAACCGGGAACAGTTCGACGCGGCGCTTTCGCGTTTGGACGTCGCCCGCCCACAGGGAAAGGCCGCGCGCAGCTTCCGTGAGGCTCGCGTGATTGCACGCGAGTTGGGCTTCCCCGTCCTGGTGCGCCCCTCGTTCGTGCTGGGCGGCCGCGCGATGGAGATCGTGTACAACGAAGCGCAGTTGGCGGCCTACGCGGAATCGGCGCCGCCGATCTTGCCCGAGGCACCGCTGCTGGTCGATAAGTACCTGCGCGGCCTCGAGGTCGAGGTCGACGCCGTCTTCGACGGCGAGGATGCGCTGATTCCCGGAGTCTTCGAGCACATCGAACGCGCCGGCGTCCATTCGGGCGACTCGATCAGCGTCTATCCCGTTCAAGTAACCACGCCCGCGATGGAGCGCCGCATCGCGGAGGTGACGCACGCGATCGCGCAAGAGCTCGGCATTCGCGGGCTGATCAACATTCAGTTCGTCGTACACGACGGCGGGCTCTACATCATCGAGGCGAATCCGCGCGCGAGCCGCACGGTTCCGATCATCCAGAAGGCGACCGGCATCAATCTGGTGGCCGCTGCGACGCGAATCGCGCTGGGCGAGCGGCTGCGGGATATGGAGTACGGCGTCGGCCTGCAGCCGCACGTTCCGTATGTCGTCGTGAAAGTGCCGGTCTTCTCGTTTTCGAAGATGCGCGGCGTCGAGACAATCTTGGGGCCGGAGATGAAGTCGACCGGCGAGGTCTTGGGGATCGACGAAAGCTTCGGCGGCGCGCTGCGCAAGGGTTTTCTCGCGGCCGGCATCCGCTTGCCGGGAAGCGGTGCGCGCGTCCTCGCCTCGATCGCCGACGAGAGCAAGGAAGAATCGGTGGCCGTACTGCGCGCCTACGCCGAGCTAGGGCATCGCCTCGTCGCCACGCCCGGTACCCACGCGCTGCTCGCAGCGGCCGGCATCGAGAGCGAGCGCGTCAACAAGATCGCCGACGGGTCGCCGCACGTGGTCGACATCATCGCCTCGCGCGCGGTCGATTTGGTGATCAACGACGCGAAGGGTGCCAGAGAAATCACCGACGACTACAAGATTCGCAGGGCCGCGGTCGAAGCGAGCATTGCGTGTTTGACGAGTTTAGATACGGCGCGGGCGCTGGCGGAGGCGCTCGCAAGCCGGGCCGGCCCTCCGCGCAGCCTTCAAGAGTACCGCAGCGCCTTGACGACGATCCGGACGTAGACGGCGCGCCGGACGAGCGGGTCTTCATTCTCGGCGGCAACGCCAGCACGATGGCCGCGACGAGCAGCTTTCGACCCACGAAAAAAGGCGATCGCGGCGGAGAAATCATCACGATTCGGCTCGTGCCGCTCGCCTGGACGCCGCGCGGCGTCGCGGTCGGCAGCGCGCTGCAAGATGTGGGGATCCCCCTCTCGGGCCTCTTCGATTGGATCGATCGCACCTTTCCGCCCGAAGACGAGGGGGCGTTCATCGCTTCGGTTCGAGATGTCGAGATATTGGCTCGTACGCACTGGGAGACTCCCTTCCCGCAGGTAGTCGACGAGCGCAGCGTTCTGAACCTCGAAGACCTCCCCGAGGCGGTCGCCGATGGGCTCGCGCAGCCGCCGAGCGATCTCGTTGCCTGCGCGGCGTGCCGCCGGCTCTGCGTGCGCAACGAGTTCCTTTGGAAAGAAAAGCAGCTCTGCGCCTGGGATCATCACGCGTCCGCGTTCGGTAAGCGCGGGCCGTGGCATGAGGGTCAGTACGAAGAGCGCCACTTCGAGACGATTCCCGACTGCGCGTACGTCGCGACGCCGCTGCTCGACGAACTCGGCGTCGAGGAGGTGCTTTCGATGGGCAAGGTTCCGCCGAGCGTCGCGCACGCGCTGGTGAACGCGTTTGTCGCGACGCAGCCGTCGCGAGCACACATGGCGGTCAAAACCGATGCCGGCTTCTCCCTGCTGCGCGAGGCATGACCAACCGCGCCATCCGCGACTTGGCCGCCTTCTTCGTCGTCCTGTTCATCGTCTTAGCGATTCGCCAGATCTATATTGCGTTGGTCGCGGCGCCGAAAATCGCCCAGCGCGCCGACAATCCGCGTCATGCCCTGCTCGACGCCGGCCGCGGTCGAATCCTTGCCGGCGACGGCACGGTCCTCGCGCAGACCGCGGGCGGGCGCCGCGAATACCCGCTGGGCGCGTCGCTGGCCGCACTCGTCGGCTACGATTCGACGCGCTACGGTGCCTCCGGCATCGAGGCAGCCTTCGATCGCGCGCTCTCGCCCCCCGACGCCAGCGGGGACGCGATCGCGCAGCTGCAAGAGCTTGCCGCAACCTTGCGGGGATCGACTGCACCGCCCCGCGGCGCCGACGTGATTACGACGATCGTTCCCGCCGTTCAAGCACAGCTCTTTGCTTCGCTGACGCGCTATTCGCGCGCGGCAGGCGTCGTGATCGACCCGCAGACGGGTGCGCTGCTTGCGATTGCGAGCGTACCGAGCTACGATCCCAACGACTTCGACGGGGAGTTTCCTTCGCTGCGCGGTGACGCCGGTTCTCCGCTGCTCGATCGCGCGCTCGACGGTCTCTATCCACCCGGCTCGACCTTCAAGATCTTCACGGCGGCGGCGGCGCTGGACAGCAACACGGTCGCGATGGATTCACATTTCGACGATCCGGGGTATCTCCAGATCGGTGACTTTACGCTGCACGACAACGAAAGCGAAGCAACGGGCTACGGCGATTTGACGACCGCCTTCGCGCTCTCGAGCAACGTCGACTTCGCGCAGATTGCCCTGAAGATGGGCACGGATACGTTCTATTCCTATCTCGATCGCTGGGGCATCGGCGCGTCGCTCGATTTTCAGCTTCCCGCCGAAACCAGCCGGGTGCCGCCCAAGGCGGCCATCGTCCCCGGCGAGCTCGCGCAGATGGGTTTCGGCCAGGGCGCGCTGCTCGTCTCCCCGTTGCAGATGGCCTTGATCGGTGCGACGATCGCAAACGGCGGGGCCGAACCGCGTCCGTACGTCGTGCGTCAGATCGTTCGCGACGGAGTTCCCGCAAGCGTCTCCGCCACCGGGACGCTCGCAAACCCGGTATCGAGCGACACGGCCGCGAAGGTAACGAAGATGATGATCGCCGTGGTCGAGCGCGGGACCGGCACACCGGCGCAGATCCCGCACGTGAGCGTCGCCGGGAAGACCGGGACGGCCACGAATCCGCTCGGTCGCTCGCACTCCTGGTTCGTCTGTTTCGCGCCGGCAGAGCATCCGCGGGTCGCCGTCG